>JAISAX010000694.1 GCA_031266495.1 Opitutaceae bacterium | reverse complement strand
CGACGCTGCGCGTCGTCCACGGGCTGGAAGCCCGTGCCACGCCGGAACGGAGAGGCAAACGCTTGCGGGCGGGACGCCCGCGCCACATCGATCCGGCGGCGCTGCGCGCCGTCCACGGGCTGGAAGCCCGTGCCACTTCAGGCGGACGGCTTCGCCGTCGGTGGGGGGGACGCACGCGTCACGATGTGAGTTGGGCGTCGGCGCTTCCCGGGATTATCTCGCCTCTTGTTCAGGCATTTGGCTTGTCTTGCCGGTCAAATGGCATCCCTTGGCTCATAATATGAGCGCCACACAGGTATTTGATTTGGTGGACAAGCCGGTTGACGAGGTGATTGTCGCCATTCGGAGCGGATTGCCGGCCCGGAGTCTGGCGGATGTTGCCGAGGCATTGAATATTCCGGGAAAATTGCTGGCGGAAAAATTGCACATCGCGCCAAGGACCTTGGCGCGGAAACTGACCGGGGGGAGCGGCTTGTCCCTGGAAACGTCGGAAAAGATCATTCGGGTGGCGCGAATCCGGAATCTGGCGTCGGAGATTTTCACGGACGGGGAAGCGATTCGCGAGTGGCTGGCCCAACCGGCTCCGGCTTTTAACGGGGTGCCGCCGCTGGACTTGCTCGACACGGATACGGGGGCGCGTCAGGTCGAGGCTTTGTTGCGGGGCATCGCCAACGGGCACGTCATCTAACCTCCCCCCCCCCTCCCCGCCATGCGAGCGTTCCGAATCGCCCTTGAGAAATATGCCCGGACCGCGTCCCAGGCGTTTGGCGGACATGGCGGGCTGGGTGGCATGGGGCGGTGGCACAATATCGGGCGACAGATTGTTTATACGTCGCAGTCGCTTTCGCTGTCCGCGCTGGAGTCGTTGGTGCACATCCAGCGGAGTGACAAGATTCAGCCTTATGTCCATTGGGAGATCGAGATCCCGGATCGTTTTGTGACAGAAGCCGCGGGGTTGCCCGTGAACTGGCAGGCCGATCAGGTGGCGACGAGGGCGTGGGGGGACCGATGGCTGGCGGGGCGGTCATCCGTCGCCGTGAGAGTGCCGAGCGCGATTGTGCCGGGAGAATCCAATGTCCTTATAAATCCATTACACGATGATTTTGACATGGTCCGGGTGGTGGAGGGGCCGGTACCGTTTGTGTTCGACGGACGGTTGACGAGGCCGTGAGGGGGGGGGTTATCGGGACCGGATGGTTTTGCCTTCGAGCCAGGTGCCTTCGAGCATGAGGCAGGAGGGGAGTTGCGGGATGCCGCGTTCGCTGCGGTGAATGAGGTCGATCAGGAGTTCGACGGCGCGGGCGCCGACTTGTTCGGGGTTTTCCCAGATGCCGGCAAAAAAACCGTCGCGGTGGCGCACGGAGAGGAGCGCCAGGCCGGTGTCTTCGGGGATGCGGACGCCGGCGTCCGTAAGCCACGGATACGCAAAATCCCAGAGCGTGACAACGACGTCGGGCTTGTAACGGGAATACCAGGACATGAAGCGTTCGCAGGTGAGGTTGGGGACGTTGAGCAGCGGGACTCGTTGCGTGGCCGGCCAGTCGCGTTGTTCGCTGAGGTAGGCGGAGCTGGAGATGCGTTCGGTGCGGAGTTCGTTTTCGGCCTCAAGGGCGAGGCCGATGCGCCGGTACCCGCGGGCGCGGAGGGTGCGGAGGAGCGTTTCGGTGGAGCGAAAGTGGTGGTGCGTGACGGTGTGCAGGCGCGGGGATACGAGCGAGTAGCCGAAGGTGACGCTGGCCAAACGGTCGAGCGGGAGGTCGAGCTTCATGAGGGGTTCGGGCTGCGGGGCGAGGAGGATGCCGGGGATGTTGCGGGTCTTGAGGATTTGTTCCATGCGGTCGGGGGTCATGTCGGGGGCGGCGAGGTTGTGCGTTTCGAGTTGGTACCCGAGTCCGGTGGCGCGGGCGGTGGCGCCTTCAAAGTAGTGTTTGAAGGTGGTGATGTCGCGCCAGTCGCGTCCGCCGGGCGGGAAGTTGCTGATCCAGGCGAGGGTGGCCTGGAAGTCGCGGGGGCGGAGTTGCTTTTTGTAGGCGGAGAGGCCGGCAAGGTAGGGGTCGGGGCGATAGCCGAGTTGTTGTGCGATGGCTTGCACGCGTTCGCGGATGTCGGCGGTGAGGCGGGGGTGGTTGTTGAGGGCGAGGGATACGGTGGCCTGGGTGACGCCGGCGGCGCGGGCGATGTCGCGTTGGGTTGGGCGGGCGGCGGTTGGCATGGGGGGGGGGGGAGAATTACGAATTACGAATTACCAATGACGAATTACGGATGGCAAATGGCGAATGGGGAATGGGTAACTGATGTTACGCGAAAACCAACGTAGGGGCGCACTTTTACTGTTTTGTGCGCCCGCTGTGTGGTTTGCAGGGGCACGCTCAGCGGGCGCACGGCCCAGTGCGCCCCTACAAAAACGCCCTCCGCGTAACATCTGTCCTTAATTTGTCATTCGTCATTCGTCATTTCTCAAGAGTGCAGCAGGCGCCAGGCGAGGGCGACGGCGGCGCAGAGGGCAAAGCCGATAGCAACGGGCATGAGGGTGGCGAGCGCGGTCCACTTCACCGAGCGTGTCTCTTTCCAGATCGTGTAGATCGTCGTGCTGCAGGGGTTGTGGCAGAGGCTGAAGAGCATCAGGTTCACGCCGGTGAGGACCGTCCAGCCGGCGTGGGTGAGCAGGGTTTTTATGCTGTCGTTGTCCGTCTCGAAGAGCACGCCCGCCTCGCCGCCGGGGGCGGCATGGCCGGTGACGAGCACCGTCAGCATGAGGATGGTGGGGATGACGATTTCGTTGGCGGGGATGGCGATGATGTAGGCGAGGAGGATGACTCCGTTGAGGCCGAGTAACCAGCCGGGCGTGTCGAGTCCTTGCACGAGCCAGGCGGCGAGGCTCCGGTTGTCGATGGTCATGTTGGTTACGAGCCAGAGGATGGCGCCGACGGGCGCGGCAAATACGATGGCGCGCCAGAGGACGAAGAGGGTGCGGTCGATCAGCGAGGTGTACAGGGTGCGCAGGATGTTGGGCGGGCGGTAGGGGGGGAGTTCCAGGCTGAAGGTGGAGGCGACGCCGTGCAGCAGGGTGCGGCTGAGGAGCCAGGAGGTGAGCAGCGCGAGGGCGAAGCCGAGGATGGCGATGGCAAAGACCGCGGCGGTGGCGGTGAAGCTGGCGAGTCCGGCGGGGGCGAGCGCGCCGGGAAAAATCGTGGCGATGAGGATTTGCGTGGGCCAGCGTCCGTTGCAGAGGGCAAAGTTGTTGGTGAGGATCGCGATCAGGCGTTCGCGGGGTGAGTCGATGATGCGGGCGGCGATGACGCCGGCGGCGTTGCAGCCGTAGCCCATCGCCATGGTGAGCGATTGTTTGCCGTGCGCTCCGACGCGCTGGAAGAGGCGGTCGAGGTTGAAGGCGACGCGGGGGAGGTAGCCGAAGTCTTCCAGCAGGGTGAAGATCGGGAAAAAAATCGCCATGGGGGGGAGCATTACGCTGACGACCCAGGCGGTGGCGAGATAGACGCCGTCCACGAGCAGTCCGGCCAGCCACGTCCAGAGGTGCGCGTGGGCCGCGTCGTGCAGGAGGGGATACGTTTTCGCGAGAAACAGGTCGCCGAGGAGCGCGCTGGGGATGTTGGTGCCGCTGATCGTGAGCCAGAGGACGATGGCGAAGGCGATGCCCATGACCGGGAATCCGGTCCAGGGTCCGGTGAGCAGGGCGTCGAGGCGGTTTTGCAGGTCGAGGCGGCGGGAGGCGCCTTTGCGCGCCACGGCGTGGCCGACGATGCGCGCGGTCTCGGCATAGATGGCCTCGGTGAGGCGGTCCTGGTAATTGGAGGGGAGTTTCCAGCGGATGGCTTCGGCTGCGGCCACGATGGGGGCGGCGGGGGCGGCGGCTTCGGCGGGGGCGGCGGCGGTGAGGAGGTCGGCGACGGAGCGGTCGCCTTCGAGCAGGCGCAGGCCGATCCATTCGGGGTGGGCGAGGGCGGGGAGGTTGTTTTTCAGGCGTGCGGTGATGTCGTCGAGCGCCTCGCGCAGGCCGGGGACGTCGAGGCGGAGGCGGTAGGGTTTGCAGGTGACGGCGCCGGTGGCGACGGCGTGCACTTCGGCAAGGAGCGCGTCGATGCCTTCGCCGCCGCGCGCGGCGCAGGGGACGACCGGGATGCCGAGGTCGGCGGCGAGCCGGCGGGCGTCGATGAGGAGGTTGTGCGCTCGGGCTTCGTCCATGAGGTTGAGGCAGAGCACGGCGCGGTCCGTGATCTTGAGTACCTGGAGGACGAGGTTGAGGTTGCGTTCCAGGGTGGAGGCGTCGGCGACGATGATGGTGACGTCGGGCTGGCCAAAGAGGATGAATTCGCGGGCCACCGTCTCGTCGGGGCTGGCGGAGCGGAGCGAATAGGTGCCGGGGAGATCGACGATTTTGTAACGGCGTCCCGAATACGCAAAGCCGCCTTCGGCGCGGGCGATGGTCTTGCCGGGCCAGTTGCCGGTGTGCTGGCGCAGGCCGGTGAGGCGGTTGAATACGGTGCTCTTGCCGGTGTTGGGGTTGCCGGCCAGGGCGATGATGCTGTCCCATTTGTCGAGGTTGACGCCGAGTCGTTCGAGGCCCGCGCGCGGAGCGGACGGACAGGTGGAACAGGCGGTTGGCGGACAGGCGGTGGACATGCGGGAAAAGGCTGAAGGCTGAAAGGCTGGCGGGTGTGGCGATGGCGGTGTGGTGGCGGTGCAGTGTGGTGTGGTGTGGTGCGGTGCGGTGTGGTGCGGTGGCGGATTGTTTCGGTTTTCAGCTTTCAGCTTTCAGCCTTCAGCCTTTCAGCCTTTTGCACCAGGACCTGGTCGGCTTGTTCGCGGCGGAGGGCGACGAGGGTGCCGCGGACTCGAAAGGCGGCCGGACCGTGGAAGGGGCTTTGCAGGGCGTATTCGATGCGGCTGCCGGGCACGAAACCGAGATCGAGCAGGCGGGAGCGTTCCGCGCCGATGCAGCCGGGGAGGAGGAGAAGGACGTCGGCGCTGGCATCGGCATCGGCGTCGGCGTCGGCACTGTCGCCGGGGCCGGGGCCGGGGCCGATGTCGGAAAGGCGGCAGGCTCCGGTGGGGACGGGTTTTTCGGAGTCGAGCGGGGGGCGGACGCGGATCATGGCGGCGAGTTCCAGGGGCAGGTCAAATGTGCGGGCTTCGATGGTGAGGCGGCAGCCGGCGGGGTGGATGTCGTGGAGGGTGAAACGCATGCCGGCATAGACGCCGGCGCGGGCGAGGCGGGCAAAGAGGGCGGGGGGTTCGTCCTCGACGTGGTCGATGACGCCGCGCGTTTCTGGCGTCCAGGAGAGCAGGGGGCGGCCACCGACGCCGGGCCAGTTGCCTTCGCGGGTGGGAATGGGGTCGCCATGCGGGTCGAAGCGGGGGTTGTCGAGGTGGTCGGCGAGGCGGTTGACTTCGTCGCGCGAGAGGCGGTGCTCGGCGGTGTGGGCGTGCTGGTGCCAGCGTTCGGGCCGGAGGCCGGATTCGCGGGCAAGCCGGGTCTCCACCAGCCGGTGCGCGCGCATGATCAGGAGCGCGATTTCGCGCCCGGCTGGCTGGAGCTCCCAGCCGCCACTGCCACTGCCGGGGGGGTGGGGGGGGGGGGGGCGGGGAGGGGGGGCGAGAAGGGCGGCGGGGGGGGTATGGTTGG
>JAISAX010000627.1 GCA_031266495.1 Opitutaceae bacterium | reverse complement strand
TCCCCGCTTCATCAAGGACACCGATGGTAGCCTTCTCTTTACCTACCGCGACGGCCGCAGCGGCAACGGCTCCAACCTCTACAACCATTACAACGAAACCACAAAATCGTGGACCCGCCTCCTGGACCGCCCCCTCTTCGACGGACGACGCCCGTCCGGAATACCGCGCCCCTCCCATGACACCGACGACATGATGAACGCCTATCCCGACCCCGACTGCCCCCTGCGCGGCCCTGACGGTTTCTGGCACCTGTCCTGGATTTGGCGTGACACCCCGGCGGCCGAGACCAATCACGACCTGAGCTACGCCCGCTCCCGCGACCTCCGGCACTGGGAAACCATGGACGGCCACCCCCTCACGCTGCCCCTCTCCCTGCAAACCCCGGGTGTGATCCTCGACCCCGTGCCGGCCAACGGCGGCATCATCAACGGCAGCGGCAAACCCGGTTTCGACGACAAGGGACGCGTGATCATTGCGTATCATAAATTCGACGACAAAGGCGCCACCCAGCTCTACCTCGCCCGCGCCGAAAACGGCGCATGGAACACCCGGCAAATTACCCGCTGGACCTATCGATGGGAACCGCGAGGCAACGGCGCCATCCCCTACGACATCGGGCACTCCGGCGTGCGGCACGACCCGGCGCTCGGCCTCTATATCTCGATCCGGAATGCCTGCCACGACAACGGCGGATGGAACGCGTGGAAGCTCGATCCGGATACACTCGAACCCGGCGAAAAAATCCCCGCCGCGCAAGTGCCCGGCTACATCCCACCCGAACTCGGGCACGGCGTCCGTGCGCCGCTCGGCATGCGCCGGGCCGCCGACACGGGGACCGCTCCATCCGGACTGCGCTACCTGCTGCGCTGGGAAACGCTGCCGCTAAACCGCGACCAACCCCGCGAAGGCCCGCCGCCCGCGCCGAGCCAGCTCGAACTCATCGTCCTCGAAACCCTCGCCCCCGCGACACCTCCCGCCCGATAACCCGGCAACCGCCCCCCCCCCCGCCTCCTGTCAACTCCTTTCTCCACCCGATCCGTCATGAAAAATAAATACAAAAGATACAACACAAACAAAACCCTGATTCGCATCCTTCCCGCGGTGCTCTGCTTGCCCGCGGCGCTCTGCCTCGTCCCGACCGGACTTCGGGCACAGTCGTTGCTTCTCCACTACGATTTCAACCAGCCCGTTGCAAACGGCACGGTTGTCACCGACACATCCGGCAACGGCCGCAACGGCACGCTGGCAGGATCGGCGAAATGGGGAGCGGACAAGACCGGCGTCAGCGGCATGGCCGGCGACCACGCGTTCGACAACACGGCCTCGATCATGGGCGACAATAACGACCCGGCCACCGGCGGCGCGTTGCGCTACGGCCAATCCATGGAAAACCTCACCTCGTTCACGATCTCGATGTGGTTCAGGACCGACGGCACGCAACCGTTGGCGAACAGCGCGCGCCTGTTCGACTCCCTCAGCGAATTCCTGCTGGCCGGCACCGGCGACGGCAAGGCAAGCTTCAACCTTGCCGGCGCCGTGCTGGCCGCGAACCCCGATGCCAACCCGGTCCTCGCGCTCGCGGCGCAGAACGAATGGGTGTTTATCGCCGTAACCTGGGCAGACGGCGCGCCAGGCCAGCAAAGCACGGCGAAGATTTATGCCGGAGCATCCGCGCAGGCCGTTTCACTCGTCGCCTCGGGCACATCCGCGACCACCGGACCCGCAAGCCTGACATCGCTTTCATTCGGAGCCAACTGGTGGCTGAAGCGCCCCGTTGACGGATGGCTCGACGACATCCGGGTCTATGGCGAAACCTCCGGCGCCGCGGGCGCGCTGTCGCTCGAAACGCTCGACACCATCCGGCTGGCCGGTCTCAACCAGATCCCGGAGCCGGCAACCTCCGCGACCGTCGCCGGTGGCGGCGCCCTGCTGGCACTCGCGACATGCGCGGGTTTTCGACGGCTCTGGGTAGTCAATCCGTGAATACGCAAGATCATGCAATCCGGCGTCTCCGGACGCCGCCCGCCCATCAATCAAATCCGTCATAAAAAAACAATGACACACGACCTCCCCAGGACTCCCGTCGCGCGAGTCCCCCTCTCTCCATCCGCGCTTGTTCCAACCCCGCCCCCCCCCTCCCCCCCCGGTTTTACTCTCATCGAACTGCTCACCGTCATTGCCATCATAGGCATCCTTGCGGCGATCCTGATTCCCGTCGTATCGAAAGTGCGCGAATCGGCCAGACAATCGGTCTGCATCAGCCGGTTGCGGGAGCTGGGCACGACCCTTCAACTCTACGCCAATGACAACAAAAACCACCTGCCCCAACCCGAGAACGTCTGGAACTCCCGCTGGCCCATCCACGTGGCGCCCTACGTCGGGCCGTGGCAGATACGCTGGACGAACGGCAAGGTTGGCGGCTTGGTCGAAGCGGTCGATATTTACAAGGAACCGGTTTTCCGTGATCCGGCCAACGCCTTCAACCCCGCCAACTCCGCGTCAGGAACATTCGGATACAACAACAATCTTGAAATCCGCCCAACCCGTGTGAGCGACCTGACTGCGCCGGGTTATTTCCCGGTGCTGGGCACCAGCCAGGGCGATGTCGGCGGGGGGTTGCGAATGTGCCCGGACGGACCATCACCCAAGGCGAAAACCCTCGGTTACCCCGCCGGCGCGACCACCGACATCAGCGGACCGGCACCCAACTACGGACGCAAGGCGGTATTCCTTTTTGCCGACTGGCATGTCAAGGCGCACGATGTCTGCGACGCCGGCGCCTGGCCATGGAACGATCCCGAGGCGTTCACGGTAAAATAGAGCCTGTCCCCGGGAAGGTGTAACGGAAGTTACTGCCTGAAGTGACACGTTCCGAAGGGGCTTCGCTTGCGAAGTCCCTGCGTGGAGCACTGCGTAACATCAGTAACTGAAGTTACGCAGACGGCCTTGAAGTGGCACGGGCGTCTCGCCCGCTGACGGCGCACAGCGCCGCACGGAAATGCGGGCGAGACGCCCGCGCCACTGCGTACTGCGTAACTTCAGTCAGTAATGTAACCGGGAAGTTGCGCAGCGCGCGGAAAGTGGCGCATGATGTCAATTATACTTTATCTGTAAAATGGCGCCCGCCCGGCATTGCCATTGCGCGGCGGTCCGCCCTGACTCGGACTTCATGAAAGGGCAGATTTCCCAACGTGACCTCGCGCGGCTCGCCGGTGTTTCTCCCATGACGGTTTCACTCGCGCTGCGCGGCCATCCCTCGATCCCGGCGGAGACGCGGACGCGCATTGAAAAACTCGCCGGGGAGCATCACTACCGCCCCGATCCCGCGCTGGCCGCGCTCAATGCCTGGCGTATCCGGCAGGCCCCGACACGGTTTCAGGGCACGCTTGCCTGGGTGACACGTTTCGACACCCGCGATGCCTGGCGCGACATGATCCAGGCCAAGGGCTACCATGAGGGTGCGTGCGCGCGGGCCGACCAGCTCGGTTACCGTATGGAGGAATTCTGGGTCAACGAGCCTGGCCTCACGGCGAAGCGCGCCACGCAGATACTGCTCGCGCGCGGCGTGCGCGGTCTCGTCATCGCGCCGTTGCCGGAGGCGCACGGCCGCATCGATCTCGAATGGGGCCATTTTTCCGCCGTGGCTCTCGGCTACTCGCTGGCCGAACCCAAGCTCCATGTCGTCATGAATCACCAGTTTCGCAACATGAAGCAGGTGGTGGAGCGGTTGCACGGGCTCGGGTACCGACGTATCGGTTTTGCCATGCCGTCGGCCAACGACGAGCGCGTGGACCACAACTACCTTGGCGGGTTCTGGATCGCTCAGCAGGCTCTCGCAAGGGACGGTGATGGCGGCGGAGGCGGCGGAGGCGCGGGCGGGCAAATGCCCACGCTGCTCGCCGCGGAGTTTGACCGGGAAACGTTCGTGCCGTGGTTCAGGGAGGCGCGTCCCGATGCGATTGTGGTGGCGGCATCGACGGCCCGGCGGGTGCGCGAATGGCTTGGAGAGGAAGGGGTGCGCGTGCCGCAGGATGCGGGCCTGGCGGTGGCGTCGGTGCCGTGGAAGGACACGACGATTTCCGGCATCGATGAGGATGTGCCGGCGATCGGGGCTCACGCGGTGGAGACGGTGGTCGGCATGATCCATCGCAACGAGCAGGGCGTCCCGTCGCGTCCGCTCAGTCTGCTTGTCGAGGGTATCTGGCGTGCGGGAAAGACCGTGCGCAAGGTTCGCGCCGGGCGCGAGGCGGCGGCGTTGGCGGTGTCGGCGGCGTTGGCGGCGGAGGTGCCGGCGGTAGCCTTGCCCTCTTCGTAACTGAACTGACGTTACGCGGACGGCCTTGAAGTGGCGCGGGCGGCTCGCCCGCGGTCGGCGCGGAGCGCCGCCCGGACATGCGGGCGGGTCGCCCGCGCCCCAGTGCACAGCGTAACATCAGTAACTGAAGTTGCGCGCTTGCGACGTGGCACGGCTTTATGCATCTCGCGGGTTGCGCCCGGCGGGTATGTGCTTTTTCTTCGTCGTCATGCAGGAACCGGTTACGGAAGTCGTAGGCAAGAGCCTCGTCTCGCACTTTCTCACGGTGGCGGGTGTGTTGCTGGCGCTTTTCGCCATCGCGCGGCTGTTGCGCGAAAAAAAACAGCCGGCCAACACGCTCGCGTGGCTACTGGGCATGGTGCTCATCCCGTATGTGGTGGTGCCGCTTTATCTGGTTTTCGGGGGACGCAAGCTGGCGCGTCTGGCGGCGAGCAAGGGGTTGATCTCGCCGCGCCTGCCGGTGGCGGTGCCGGTGCCGGCGTCGGAACAGGTCATGTATCACCCGACGTCGCACACGATGTGCGCCAACGGCGCCGTGGCTCCCGTGGGGGGCAATCGCGTCACGCTGCTGGTTGATGGCGTGGATACGTTCGCGGAGCTGGAGCGGCTGATCCGCGAGGCGCGGCACTCGATCCACATCATGACGTTTATCCTCGGTCGCGACGAGACGGGGCGCCGGGTCGTCGAACTGCTGGCCCGGCGCGCGTCCGAGGGCGTGAAGGTGCGGTTGTTGCTGGATGCGCTCGGGTGTCTGTTCACCAGCGGACGGTTTGTGGAGCCGCTCCGCAAGGCGGGAGGCGAGGTGGTGACGTTCATGCCGATGGTGCCGTTGTCGCCGCGCGGCTCGGCCAATCTCCGCAATCATCGGAAAATCGCGATCTTCGACTGTCACACCGCCCTGGTCGGCGGACACAATCTGGCCAACGACTACATGGGGCCGCAACGATGGGCCAGGCGGTTCGCCGATCTGGGGGCGGTGATTTCCGGGCCGGGCGCGGTGCTGCTCAACGAGGTGTTTCTGGCCGACTGGGCGTTCGCGGGCAACCGTCCGATCGGCCCCCTGCACGACGAACTCGACATCGACAAGGCGGTGCGCAGCGAGGGCGACAGCGAACTGCAGGTCGTGGCGAGCGGCCCCGATGTGCCGGGCGACCCGCTTTACGATGGCATCGTCTCGATGGTGCAGGAGGCGAAGCGGAGCATCTGGATCATCACGCCGTATTTTATTCCGGACGAGGTGCTGTTGCGTTCGCTGGAGGTGAAGGCGCGGGCGGGGCGCGACGTGACGATCATCCTGCCGGCACGCTCCAATCACCGGATAACGGATTTCGCGCGGCGTCCGTACCTGCGCCAGCTCATGGCGGCGGGCGTGCGCGTGCTCGCGTATCAGCCGGGCATGTTGCACAGCAAGGCGATCATCGTGGACGACCGGTTCGCGCTGGTGGGGTCGGCCAATCTCGACATGCGCAGCCTGTTCGTGAATTTCGAGATCGGCGTGATGCTCTACGGCCAGGACGACGCCCGGGCGCTGCGCACCTGGGCGGGCGAACTGGTGCGGGAGTGCGTGGAGATGTCGCCCACGGAAATCCGCGGCCGGCGCTTCATCGGCGGCCTCGTCGAGGATCTGAGCCGGTTGCTGGCCCCGTTGTTATAATTACTGATTTTAACATTGAACACTTGATATTAAATATCAGGAGAGGATCCGGAAATACATTTTTGAACAGAAGGAAACGAAAATAACGGAGGCCTGAAACAAAGAAGGGCACATTGGAAAAGTCGTTTCAACCGCGAATGGACGCGAATTCGGAAAGAAGATAACAAGAGCAGGTTTTGAAACATTCGCGTTCATTCGCGCCTATTCGCGGTTGGTTCGTTTGTCTGGAAAAAGGAGTTTTTCAAAGTGCCCGGAAGGTATTTGAAATAGAATATATAATATTCTGATTTTGGCCAAATCACAAACTCCTCTTCGTTGGTTTGATCTTTGTTTCCTTTGTTATCTTCTGTTCAAAAATCTTTTTTTATGCGCAGATCGAGCAGGCGACTTCGAGGGCGGCGCGCGGGTTGAGCAGCAGTTCGACGAGCTTGATCCCGAAATCGAGGGCGGTGCCGGCGCCGCGGGAGGTGACGATGTGGCCGTCCACCACCACGCGCTCGTTCGGGATCATCGCGGGCAACTCGCCGGCAACACTCGGGTGCGCGGTGTAGCGCCGTCCGCTGAGGATGCCGGGGTCGCCTAGCACCGTCGGGGCGGCGCAGATGGCGGCGATCCATTTCTTGTGCTCGTGATGGCGGGCAACGCACTCGTTCACACGGGTGCTGGCGCGCAGGAGTTTCACTCCGGGACCGCCCGGGAGGAGCAACAGGTTGTAGAGCGTATCCCCCACGAGGGAGAGCGGGAAATCGGCGCGCAACACGAGGTTGTTGCGACCGGTGATATCGAGTTTGTCGTCGAGAGACGCGAGGGTGACCTGGATTCCGGCCCGCCGAAGAACATCAATCGGGGCAACTGCTTCCAGTTCCTCAACACCCTCCGGCAGAATTGCAAGAACAGTGGGCGTGGACATGCTCGGGAAAAAAACACCCGAATGGCTTCAATGCGAGCAAAGTTTGCAAACACGACCCTGGTCATTTTCGGCGCCGGTTACATCGGCGGGCGCCTGGCGGAGCAGGCCATCGCGGAGGGCGGCCGGGTGACGGCGCTGACGCGCAATCCGGAGCGCGCCGCGCACCTGCGTTCACTCGGCGCGACCGTGGTGGTGGCCGACCTCGCCGACACCGCCTGGCACACGGCCGCCGGCCTGCGCGGCAATGCCGGCTTCGTGGTGGACTGCGCGAGCGGCGGCGGGGACCTGGCCTGCTACCGGCGGAGCTATCTGGACGGCATGGGATCGATTCTCGCCTGGGCGCGGGCGACGGGGCAGGAGGGACGGCTCATCTACACGGGCAGCACCTCGGTGTATCCGCAAGGCAATGGCGCGCGGGTGGACGAAACGATGCCGACGTCCGCCGCCACCGACGCCGCCGCCGGGACGGATGTGGCGAGCGCGATTCTCCTGGAGACCGAACGCGAGGCGTTGCGCTGGCCGGGAGCGGGCGGCGCGTGCGTGTTGCGGCTGGCCGGGATTTACGGACCGGGCCGTCATCACTTGCTGGGCCAGTTGCGCGAGGCGGCGGCGAGCGGCGCGGAGCTTTCCGGTGGGCCGGACGATCACCTCAACCTGATTTACCGTGACGATGTGTGCGACGCCATCCGGGCGGCGGCGGCAGGCGGCGCGACAGGAGGGGAGGGGGGGGGGGGAGGGGACGGGACGGGCGGGACGAGTGGCGCGGTATTTAACATCGCCGACAACGCTGCGCCGACGCGTGCGGAGCTTTGCGGCTGGCTGGCGCAACGGCTCGAGTTGCCCGAACCACGTTTCAGCGGCCAACCCGCCCCGGGGCGCCGCCGACGCACGCCCGATCGTATCATCGTGAACGCCCTCGCGCGTCGCTCGCTTGGCTGGGAGCCGGCCCATCCGGACTTCCGCGCAGGCTACGAGGCGATTTTTGCGGAGGAGGCTCGCGAAACCGGCGAAAGCACACGAAACGGATAACGGAATGGCCGGTACACTTTTTTTTCGTGCCCTCTCGCGGGTTTCGTGAGCACTTTTCTTTCCCAGCAGCGATGACCGGACGTATCCATATCAAAAACCTCGTTTTCCACGGGCACCACGGCGTGCTTCCCGAAGAGCACACGCTCGGGCAGCGGTTCGAGCTTGATCTCGAACTTGTCCTCGACATCGCGGCGGCGGCGATGGGCGATGACCTTACGCAGACGGTCAACTACTCCGAAGTCGTCGCCCGCTGCCGCGACATCGTGCAAGGCGAGCAGCACAAGCTGCTCGAAACGCTGGCCCGCCGCATCCTCGTCAGGATCCTCGCGGATTTCCCGTTGCTGACCGAAGCCGGGATCGTGCTGCGCAAACCATCTGCGCCGGTCGCCGCCATTTTCGATACCATTGCCCTGGAAACCCGTCTCCGCCGTGCCGACCTCGACCGCCTATCTGGGCCTCGGAAGTAACCTCGGGGACCGCCGCGGCTGGCTCGAAAAAGCGCTGCGGCTGCTCTCCCCGTCGCCGGACATCCGGCCCGGACGCATTTCGCGCATCTACGAAACGACGCCGGTCGGCGCCACCGGCCAGGGCGATTACTTGAACGCCGTGGTCGCCGTGGAAACATCCCTGGCGCCGCGCGCGTTGCTCGCCCGCTGTCAGGAGATCGAGGATACGTGCGGACGTGTGCGTCGGGAGCGCTGGAGCGCGCGCACCCTCGATATCGACCTGCTCTGGCACGAGGCATGTCCGCGCAGCGACGATCTGGTGCTCACGCTGCCGCATCCGCGCATGCAGGAGCGGGCCTTTGTCATGGTGCCGCTGGAGGAACTGGCGCCGGACCTGGTGATCGAAGGCCGCACCGTGCGCGAACACGCCAGGCGCCTCGGCGGCGAAGGCGTGCGGGTGTGGGGGAAGGATTAAGAATTAAGAATTAATAATTAAGAATTGGCGGCTTCGCCGTCGCTTCGGATTGCGACGAGTCGTAGCGTGCTCTCGTGCCGACGTTTGTTAATTATTAATTGTTAATTGTTAATTCAATTTCCTCCTTCCCACACGCCGAGGGCGACGAGTTGTTTCGTGGCGGCGGCGGACCATCCGCGATTGGCTGCGGGCGAGGCGGGCGAGGGGTGCAGGACGCGGCCGGTCCGGAATGTTTTCCCGGGCAGGCGAGCGGCGGCAGCGAGGAGTTTTTCCTCGGCATAACCGCCGACGCCGATCAGCCACTCCGGCTCCAGCACCTCGACGACGCGCACGAGATGATCCAGACAGGCGGCGTCCACCGGCGCGATTTCGGCGGCGGGGAGTTTGTCGGGCGTGAGGTTGGCGCCGGTCGCGCTCATCCAGACGAGCGGGCAGTAGTTGGCTACAAAATGGTCGCGGAAGAACGCTTTCGCCGTGCCGAATCTTTCGGCGAACAGGCCCCAGAGGCGGCGTCCGCTCACTTCGGACTTCGGACAGGCGAAGCCTTCGACGGGGCGTTTTTGATGTTCGTGTTCGGGGTGGCCGATGGCGCCGGTCACGCCCATCCAGTCGCGCACGGCGGCGACTTCGCCAAAGGGCACGCCGGTCTGCGCCATGCCGAAAGGCCCGGGGTTCATGCCGAGAAAGAGCACGCGCTTGCGGCCGGCTCCGTAGCGGCGGAGGTAATCGGTGTGCGGAGCCCAGGCGTAGTCGAGAGGCAGATACGTATGGGAGACGGGCGCGGAGAACGTGGCGCCGCGCAACTGGCGGCGGAGCCGGTCGGCGGCCTCGACGAGCGGTGGTGATGTGGCAGGCATGGCGGTGTTTACGCTTCGCTAATGAAGAATGAAGAATGCAAAATGGAAAATTGGATACGAAAGGGTTGGGTCATTCTTCATTCTGCATTCTTCATTGGATCGGGGGGAGGGTCAACGTGCCTCGAAGGTGCCGTCGGCGTGTCTTGCGATGGTTCGTTTCAGTTCCAGCATCATGAGCGCGGCGGAGATCTGGTGGGCGGGGAGGCCGGTTTGCGCGACCAGCGCATCCACCCCAAGCATGGCGCCGCCGGCGAAACAGGCGAGGATGCGTTGTTCGTCGTCGGTGAGGTTGCCGTCGCGAGGGCGGTCGCGGGTGGCGCCGGGCGTGGCGGCGTCCGGTTTTTCGGGGATCGGTTGCGGGCGGAGGCCGTCGAGGTAGTTGATTTCCGACAAAATGTCGTCCACGCAGGTCAAGAGGGTGGCGCCGTCGCGGATGAGTTGGTGGCAGCCGGCGCTGCTGGCCTGGTCGATGCGGCCGGGGACGGCGAAGACGAGGCGGCCCTGCTCGCCGGCAAACCGCGCCGTGATCATCGAGCCGCCGCTGACGTCGCTTTCTACAACAACAATCGCCGAGCACATGCCGGCGACGATGCGGTTGCGCATGGCAAACGACTGCCGGTCGGCGCGCCGCGTGAAGGGGAACTCCGAACAGAGGGCGCCGCCTTCGTTTTCGATGCGGCGGTACAGGTCGAGGTTTTCGGGCGGGTAGATGATGTCGATGCCGGTGCCGAGGACGCCGACCGTGGCGCCGCCGGCCTGGAGCGCCCCTTCGTGCGCCGCCGAATCGATGCCGCGCGCGAGGCCGCTGACAACGCAGAAGCCGAGCCGGGCGAGTTCGCCGCCGAGTTTTCTGGCGACCGCCTGGCCATAGAGCGTGGTGCGCCGGCTGCCGACGATGGCGACGGCGGGGCGATCGAAGGCGTAACGGCCTTTCTGATACAGGCCGATCGGCGGACTCGGGATCTCGCGGAGCAGGGCGGGGTAGCCCGGGTCATCGTGCGGGAGGAAGCGCACGCCGGACAGGGCCATCCGGGTCTCCTCCCGGTCGAGGTCGAAGTGGGTGCGCCAGCCGGCGATGTTGCCGCTGATTTTGGCGCCGACGCCTTTGACTTGTTCGAGTGCTCGCGGCCCGGCGTCGAAGATCGCCCGCGGGTCGCCACCGAAGGCTTCGAGCAGGCGGTTGGTCGTGACCGGGCCGATATCGGGCAGCGCGTTGAGGATGAGGTACGCCTGTGTTGCGGTGAGGGAATCGGGCACGGGAGGAAGAAGGGTCAACGGTCGAAGGTCAAAGGTCAGAAGGTCAAAGGTCGCCAGCGGCTCCGCTGTGTGGAGCATTTTACTTGAAACGAGAAAAGGGCCCGCTCCGGCGGGCCGGTGATGACTTGCGACTTTCCGCCCTTCGACCTTCGACTGCACATTAGATTACGGTGCCGCCGGGGACGGTCATGCCTTTGGGGACGACGAGCACGCCGTCGCGGATAACGACGCCGTGGGCGTAGGTGCCGTCGCTCTTGCCGGCGGGGTCGAGGGTGACGTTGTCGCCTATGCGGGCGTTTTTGTCGATGATGGCATGGCGGATCTTGCAACCGTAGCCGACGCCGAGGTTGGGGAGGTTTTTGGCCTGGTTGACGCGGATGTCGTCTTCGCCTTCGTAGGAGTCGGCTCCCATCATGACGACGTTTTCGAGCGTGGTGCCGCCGCGCACGAAGGAGCGGATGCCGATGATGCAGCGGCTCAGGGTGGCATCCTCCACGATGGAGCCGTCGCCGAAGACGACGTGGTCGAAGGCGCAGCGGTTGACTTTGCTCGGCGGCAGGTAGCGGTCTTGCGTGTAGATGGGGGCGCCGGGGTCGAAAAAGTTGACGGGGGGGTGGGGTTGGGCGAGGGCGAGGTTGGCGTCGTAAAACGCTTTCACTGTGCCGATGTCTTCCCAGTAGCCTTCGAAGACGTGGGCAAAGAGGCGTTTTTTGCCGAGGAGGCCGGGGATGATTTCCTTGCCGAAGTCGGTCATGGTGTTGGCCAGGGCTTCGGCGAGGACGCGGCGGTTGAAGACGTAAATGCCCATCGAGGCCAGGCAGTGTTTTTCGCCGTCGGGGGCGGGGGTGCGGAGGCGGGCTTCGATCGCTTCGCTGACGGTGAGGCTGTTGATGATGGCGGGGTCTTTGGGTTTTTCGGCAAATTGCTGGATGGAGAGGTCGTCGCCCACGCCCATGAGGCCGAGTCCTTCGATTTTCGATACGGGGAAGGGGGTGGCGGCGATGGTCACTTCGGCGGCGGTGGCGATGTGCTGCTGGATGATTTTGCGGAAATCCATCCGGTAGAGCTGGTCGCCGGAGAGGATGAGCACGAATTCGTGCGGGAAGGTGCGGAGGTGTTGCAGGTTGCGCCGCACGGCGTCGGCGGTGCCCTGGTACCAGTCGTTGGTTTTTTCGGTCTGCTCGGCCGAGAGGATGTCAACAAAGCCGCCGCCAAACGGGTCGAAGTGATAGGTGTTTTGCACGTGCCGGTGCAGCGAGGCGGTGTGGAACTGCGTGAGCAGGAAGATGCGGTTGATGTCGGAGTTGAGGCAGTTGCTGATCGGGATGTCCACCAGGCGGTATTTGCCGGCGAGGGGGACGGCGGGTTTGCAACGCTCCATGGTCAGGGGATAGAGGCGGGTGCCGCGTCCGCCTCCCATTACGACTGCGAGGATGTTTTTCCGGGTACTCATGATGATTAGTGCAGGGTTGGGTTGGGTCTAAAGCCGTGCGAAGGCTTTGCAGCGCCACGTATTTTGCCAGCCAAATCCATCAAATTTATCATGTGTGGCATCGTCGGTTACGTCGGCAAACAACGCGCGGCATCCATCCTTCTCGAAGGGCTCAAACGGCTCGAATACCGGGGTTATGACTCGGCCGGGCTTGCCGTGCTCCAG
>JAISAX010000939.1 GCA_031266495.1 Opitutaceae bacterium | reverse complement strand
GGTGGGGGGGGGGGGGGGGGGGGGGGGGGGGGGGGGGGGGGGGGGGGCGGCGCGCCCCAGGGCGGGCGTCTTCAGGAAGAGAAGACGTCTTCGAGGATCACGGCATCAAGGATGCGTTCGCTCCACTCTTCCAGTTCTGTGGTCGAGGCATGAGTCAGCCGTTCCTCCGCCCATCCGGGCAGATCTTCAAACCGGCGCCGCAACTGGCGTCGCAAGACAAGCATCTCGCCTTCCTGGCGGCCTTCCTGCCAGCCTTCCTGGCGGCCCTTTTGCCAGCCTTTTTCGAGGCCTTCCTTGAGGCCATCTTCGCGACCCAGACGTTCGATACTCGTGATGTATGGCATGGTTTTTTCCTTTTCGTAATTTACCAGGTTCTCCCGGAAAGCAAGTTCCATCTCCCGCGGCAGGGTGATCAGCCAGTCGATCAAACGGAACAGTTCAAGGATGTCCCGCTTGCTGTAGTTCAATTCGTACAGGCGGCGAATCAGATGCCATTTGGTTTCCCGTCGCGTGGTCATGTCCGTGCGGCTGGCCTGCGCCGCAAGGTGCGCTTGTATTATCACCGCAGCCGGGTTCCTCGCCTGGATCTCCTGCTCCAGTCTCTCCCTGGAAATTTCTATCAGCTTGCACACCGGATACTCGAACCGTACCCGCATTCCCCACAACTCTTCCTCGTACACGGATGGTTTCCAGTCCTTCCTCGTGTCGGCCAGGATGGCCAGGCTTACCGTGCGGCGTCCGAACCGGTCCGCTATCCGGTGGTGATATTGATACATCCTCAGGGGCATGCCTTCCCTGGGGTCTCCCTCCACTTCCGTGTGCACCAGGATCACTTCCTCGATCCCGTCCTTCCGCTTCACCTTGACCAGTTTGTCCACCCGTTGCAGGCCCAGTTCGCTGTCGCGTGTGAGTTGTTGCAGATCCTGGTCGAGAAACTCGGGCTTCTGGCTCCAGTCAATGCCCGCCGCTACCTCCGGGAAACACAATTCGAGGAATGGTCTCAGGTAGATTTCCAGCGCTTCTTTCCAGGCTCCGTCGTAGTCGGTTGTGATTTCTTTCCTGTTGCCCATTGGTTTCGACAAAACGCTCTTCCCGCCCTCTGTCCAGGCATCTTTTCCTCCTGCCGACTCCGCCGATCTCCATAGGGAAATCATATGCCGGAAAATCAACGCTCAACCCCGGTAGCACGGAGAGCCTGGAGCGGCGCAGCCAATCCAGAGGTCTCCGTGGTTACATTTCAGAACCTCCCTTATGCCTGCCTGTCCGGTTTTTGAGATGCGCCCGTCCGGAGGAGACGGGCGCAGGATTCTCCGCTCGTGGCGCTGGCGCCGCCTTACAGCGCCTTGGCGGCGGCGATGACGGCGTCGGCGGTGATGCCGAGTTCCTTCATGACCGTGCCGCCGGGGGCGCTGATGCCAAAGCGGTCAATGCCGATGACCTTGCCGTCGAGGCCGACGTACTTGTACCAGAGGCCGGTCACGCCCGCCTCAATGGCCACGCGCTTGCGGCAGTCGGCGGGGAGCACGTTTTCGCGGTATTCGGGCGTCTGGCGGTCGAATCGCCCGAAGCTGGGGACCGATACGACGCGCACGCCGCTGCCGAGCGCTTTCGCGGCCGCCACGGCGTGTTGCAGTTCGCTGCCGCTGGCCAGCAGGATGTGCGTGAGCGGGGTCGTTTCCTTGACGAGGATGTAGGCGCCGCGTTCCACGCCCTGGCGGCGGGTGAGGAGCGCGGTGTCGTTGAGGTTGGGCATCGCCTGGCGCGAGAGCGCGAGGAGCGTGGGGCCGTCGGTTCGGGCGAGGGCCGCGGCGTACGCGCCGGCGGTTTCTTCGGGGTCGCCGGGACGGATCACGTCGAGGTTCGGGATGACGCGCAGGCCGGAAATCGTCTCGACCGGCTGGTGCGTGGGGCCGTCCTCGCCGACGCCGACGGAGTCGTGCGTGTAAATGTAGAGGACGGGGAGTTTGGCCAGCGCGGCGAGGCGCATCGGGGGTCGCGAGTAGTCGGCAAATACGAGGAAGGTGGAGATCGAGGGTCGGAATATGCCGTCGTAGGCGAGTCCGTTGGCGATGGCGGCCATGGCGTGCTCCCTGATGCCGAACCGGATGTTGCGACCGGCCCGGTTGGGGGGAGGGGGGGGGGGGGGGCGGGCGCGGCAGGGTGGGCCCGGGGGGCGGTGTTGGCCGGCTCGGGCCGGGTGGCCGGGGCGGGGGCGGGGCCGGGAGCAAAATCCTTGTCGCCGGCGATGTAGTTGAGGGTGGAGCCGTAGAGGTCGGCGCTGCCTCCGATGAGGAGGGGGAGAGCGGCGGCGAGGGGTTGTAATACGGCCTGGCCGGCGGCGCGGGTGGCGAGTTTGGCGTCGGAGGGGAAGGCGGGGATGTTTTCGAGGAGCTGGTTGATCCCGGGTTGCCCGTCGCGGGTGGCCAGGAGCGCGGCTTTTCCCGGGTTGGCGGCCTGCCAGGCTTCGAAGGTGGCGAGCCATTTTTTGTAGTTGCGGACGAGGCGTTTTTTGTGGGCGGCGAAATAGGCGCGGACTTCCTCGCTGACATAAAAGTGCTGGTCGGCGGGGAGGCCGAGGCCGGCGCGGGCGGCGTCGGCAAATTTGGCGCCGCCTTCGCCGTGGCCTTTGCTGGTGCCGGCGACTTCGGGGATGCCTTTGGCGATGGTGGTCCGGGCGATGATGAGTTGGGGGTGGCCGGTGGTGGCGCGTTTGGCCTTGTTGAGGGCTTTGGCGATGGCGGTGAGGTCGTGGCCGTCGATGGTTTGCACGTCCCAGTGGAGGGCCTTGAAGCGTTTGGCCACGTCGTCGCTCTGGGTTTTGTTGGCCATGGCGTCGAGGGTGACGTCGTTGGAGTCGAAGAGGAGGATGAGGTTGTCGAGTTTCTGGTGTCCGGCAAAGGCAATGGCTTCGAGGGCTACGCCTTCCTGCATGCAGCCGTCGCCCGCGAGGGTGATGATGTGGCTGTCGAACACGGTGTGCCCGGGCGTGTTGAAGCGGGCGGCGGCCATTTTGCCGGAGATGGCAAAGCCGACGGCGTTGGCGATGCCCTGGCCGAGGGGGCCGGTGGTGCATTCGACGCCGGGGGTCTCGCGAAATTCGGGGTGGCCGGGGGTCTTGCTGTGGAGTTGGCGGAAGTTTTTCAGTTCTTCGAGCGGGAGGTCGTAGCCGGCGAGGTGCAGCCAGGTGTAGAGGAACATGGAGCCGTGGCCGGCGGAGAGGATGAAGCGGTCGCGGTTGAGCCAGCGGGGTTCATCGGGGTTGTGGGAGAGCAGCGCGCCGTAGAGGGTGGCGCCGATCTCGGCGGCGCCGAGCGGGAGGCCGAGGTGGCCGGAGGCGCATTTGTGGATGGCGTCGATGGCGAGGCCGCGGGCCTGGTTGGCTGCCTGGGTGAGGAGGTTGGTGTCGAGTTTCATGTCGGTCTGGTTTGGAAGGGGGGGGATTCGGTTGATGGTGGCGGGTTGTGGTCCGGGCTGAACGGACCGGAATGGAACAATGAACGCTCCCAAAGTGCGTGATCGGGCAGGCGGCTGGCAATGGCGAAGCTGTACGGGAACCGTTTTTGGGCGCGGGGGGGGGGGAATTGCGATTGGTAGCGGAAGACCCATTCGCCCGTTGACCGTCGCGGTCCCTGCGATTTGCCCCGCCGTTTGCGAACGCAAGCCTGCCCGGCGTCGGGTTGAGCATTCCGTCCATGGACGCAAGTCTGCCCGGCATCCGGTTTACCCCGCCGTTCACGAACGCAAGCCTGTCCGGCGTCCAGTTATTCATTCCGTCCATGGACGCAAGCCTGTCCGGCGTCCGGTTTGCCCCGCCGTTTGCGAACGCAAGCCTGCCCGGCGTCCAGTTATTCATTCCGTCCATGGACGAAAGCCTGTTTTGGGGCGGGATTGATGCATCGATTTGAATCGAAACCCTGAATTTCGAGAAAATCACCCCGCCGTTCGCAAACGAAACCCGTCCCCCCTTCCAGCCCGCGCCATCGTAACATCATGAAAATACACGCCATACACTTCGGACGCTTGCGCAACGAGGCACCGTGCCTGTTCCGGACCGGCCTGCCCGGCCCGGCCCGCCCCGGCCACAAAAACCCTCCGCCGCGTAACATCAGCTGCGGCCCCCCCCCCCCTCCCCCCCCTCCCCTCCCTCGCGACCCGTGGCCCTTGACGCTCACAGTTGCCGTCCGATCTCCGCCGCCGCGTCGCGGCAACACGCGATCAGCCGCGTCCGCGTGCGGGCGGAGGCATCCGTTTCCACGTATCCGCCCACCGCCGCGGCCAGATGGCCGTCGGACGAAAAAACCGGCACCGCCACCCGGAACCACTTCCCGTCGGGAAATTCCGGAGACGCGTATCCGCGACGACATACGTCCGCCAAAAAACCGTCCAGCCGCGCCCGGTCGCCCCAGAGTTGCCTGCCCTCCGGAGCGAACGGGTGGCGGTGAAAAAAATCGTCGCGCTCATCCGGCCCCGCATACGCCAGAAACAGCAGCGGACTCGCCTTGCCGTACGGGTGATGCAGGCGCGTCCGCCGGATGACCGCCGTGCCCGTCCGCGCCGATGTCACCCGCACCCGTTCGCAACTCTCGTGCCCGATCCGTTCCACCAGCCCCAGGTTGCACGATGGCAACCGCGCCTGCCACCTCACCAGCGCGCGCCTCGCCACCGCGATCAGATGCCGTCCGTCGTCGAGCTGTTTCAGTTCGCCCACCGCCGCCCCGATCCGGAAACGCAACCGCAACGCCAGCGGCGTGGCCGGCGCCGGCTCCCGGTCCGCCGACGACGGCGACGGCGACGACGCCGACGACGGCGACGCGTCCGCCCTCGTGCGCTCCAGCATCTGCATGTCCTCCAGCGTCCGGGCCAGACGCCAGGCCGTGCCGGCCTTGAGGTCCGTGGCGGCGGCGATCTGCGCCACCGTGCGCCCCTCCTCCGCGCCGGCCACGGCGAACAGGATGCGCACGGCGCGTTCAATGGACTGGATGGGGGCGTTTCGCGGCATGGGCCTTCGATCAATGCTCGAAGTTATCTTCCGTTCAAGCCTCGCGTGCCTTGCGCAGGCGGGGCGTCCGCAGTCCGCTCTTTCCGTCAGGAACCGGTATCCTCCGTTCTGTTACATTACGTTCACTTCCGTTTCCTTTCCGCCCGTTTCCTTTCCGCCCGCGCTGTTCCGCCCGTTCCCTTCCATGAAAACCACCACCATCGCCACCATCGCCCGTCCGGGCCTTTCCCCGGCCGCCCCCGCCCGCGACGCCCGCCGCCTCGGCGTGTCGTTCGGATTCAACGCCCCCAACGGCTACTTTTCGTCCGATGCCGCGCGCGTCGAGGTGGACCGCATGACGGCGCTCGGCGTGCGCTGGTGCGTGCTCATCCCGACCGTGATCCAGGACACCGCGAGCGGCGAAGTGCAGTATCGGCATTTCAAGTACTCGCCGGACGACGCCGAGGTGCGCCGCATGATCGACCTGCTCCACTCGCGAGGCATCCGCGTCCACCTGCGCCCGATGCTCGAAACGCTCGACGGCAACGGGCGCACCTCCGTGTGGTTTCCGGCCGACCGCGAGCGCATCCCTGAACGCGTCTCGCGCCACCGCGCCGTGTGGTTCGAGGGGTTTGCCGCCCGCACGCTCCACTACGCGCGCATCGCGCAGGAGTGCGGTTGCGAGTGGTACGGCCTCGACAGCGAACTCGACCGCATGGTGGACGAGAACGACCACTGGAAACGCGTCATCGCCGCCGCGCGCAGCGTTTATCGCGGCCCCATCGACTCGTGCCACACGACCCTGGTGGACATACCCGCCGAGTTGCGACGCCGGGCCGATCACTGGTTTTACGAACTCGATGGCCTGAGCGTGAGCTTTTACCGCCCGGCCGCCGACCGCCCCGGAGCGACCGTGGACGAGATGGTCGCAACACTTTCGGAGTGGCTCCCTTATTACCGCGACATCGCCACTCTCTTTGGCGGCGGCAACGATGCCGTCACGGGCCGGCCCGCCAAGCCGTTCTGGTTCGGCGAGACCGGCTGCACCTCTTCGACTGGCGCCGCGATGTCCCCGAGCGGTTGGCGGGGCGACGGACGTTATGCGCCGGAGGAGCAGGCCAACTTCCTTGAGGCGGTGTGCCGCGTGTTTTCCCCGGAGCCGTGGTGGCGCGGGTTTTACTGGTGGAAATGGGAGGAGCAATTCGACCGCGCGCAATTCCGCGACGATCCCGCCGGCGACAAGGGATTTGTCCTGCACGGCAAACCCGCCGCCGAACGCTTCCGCGCGTGGTCCGAAAAGCTGTGCGAGTGCGAGTGACCGGCGTCATGCAGACGGCGGCAAAGGTGGCGCGGGATTCCGTGTCTGCGCAAAGCGCCGCGGTGCGCTCTCCGCCCCGGCCCTTGACGCTGCCGGCAAACCGGGCAAGGTGTCCTGCCATGCCGTTGGTCACCCACCGCCCGTTTACTGTTCACGATTACCGGGAACTCCCGGATAACGGGCCGCGTTACCAGCTCGTCGAAGGAGATCTTTATATGGCGCCCGCCCCCAACCGTTTCCACCAGACTTATGCCGGGAAAATCTACTCGGCTCTGGATAACTGGCTCGACGCCCATCCCGTGGGCAAGGCCTACGTCGCGCCCTTCGATGTCCATCTGACCGATCTCAACGTTTATCAGCCCGACGTGTGTTACTTTTCGAGCGAACGTTACGCCTGCCTCACCCGCGAGGGAGCCAACGGCGCGCCGGAACTGGCCGTCGAGGTGCTTTCGCCCTCGAGCGCTCATCTCGATCTCGGCCTGAAAAAGGAAATCTACACCCGCACCGGCGTGCTCGAATACTGGATCGTCGATCCCGACACCCGGCTCGTGAAAGTTTACCATCTCCCGGAAAATTCGCAGGCTCCGGCCTTCACGCTCGACAAGACCGGCACCCTCACCACGCGCCTGCTCCCCGGCTTCCGCCTCCCGCTGACCAAGGTGTTTGTCGAATAACCGTCCGCAGCGGCAGGTATCGGGGCCGCAGGCCGACAGCTTGCCTTGCCTTGGCGGGGGGGGGGGGGGGGGGGGGGGGGGGGGGGGGGGGGGGGGGGGGGGGGGGGGGGGGGGGGGGGGGGGGGGGGGGGGGGGGGGGGGG
>JAISAX010000511.1 GCA_031266495.1 Opitutaceae bacterium | reverse complement strand
CATCTCCAGATCCCGGCTCGCTTCCGCCGCCTCGCCGCGCTCCTTCCCGGCCTCGCCTCCCTCTCCGTCGCGTCCCCCCCCTCCCCCCCCCCTGACCCCGGCACGGCATGGGACGACGTTGCCCGCGGGCTTTTTCACGAAGCGCATCAGGCCTTCGTCGCCGCCACCGCCACCGCCGCCACCACCGACGCCACCACCGACGCCACCACCACCACCGCCACCGACACCGGAGACACGGACCGCCAGACCCGGCTCGGCACGGCGCTCACCCTGCTCCAGCTCCAGCCGAAAACCAATGCCAACATCCGCCGCGCCGTCGCCCTCCTGATTCGCCTCCGCGAAAAAAACTCCGGCGACGAGACCGGCCTCGCCGCGCTCTACTACCTCGCCCGCATCGAGCACCTCCACCGCCCGTCCGCCGCCGATCCGGACGCCGCGGCCCGGCTTTACCGCGAGCTGATTTCCGCCCGCCCCGATCATCCCCTCGCCGGGCAAGCCCGCGTGAAACTTGCGCTCATCGATCTGTACCGCTCCGGCGCCCGCCCCGAAGATCGTGCGCAGACCGTCGCCCGCTTCGCCACGCTCGCCGACCGCCAGCCGGATGCCGCCTCGCGCCGCGATCTCCATCTCGTGCTCGGCGAAGCCGCCCTCCGCTTCGGACTCGGCTCGCAACTCGCGCTCGACCACTTCCGCGCCGCCCTCGACGCCGGCATCCTCCGCCCCCCCCTCCGTGCCGACACCCTCGTGCGCTGCGGAGAACTCGCCCGCGAACTCGGCCATGCCGACGAGGCCCGGCGCCATTACGAAACCTTTCTCGCCGATTTCCGGCGCGACGTCCGCCGCCGCACCATCACCGAAACCCTCGCCGCGCTCCCCTCCCCCGCGGCCCCCGCCGCCGCGCCATGACGACCCGCTCCGCCTCGCGCCCCCGCCTCGCGCCCCTCGCCGGCCTCGCCCTCCTGCTCGGCTGTTTCGCGTTCGCCGCGCTGCGCGTCTGGCAGCACGGACGGTCCGGGCAACCTGCCGACGGCCGCATCGTTGTCCGCTTCGCCCACTGGCAACTCGAATCCGGCCTGCGCGACGCGCTCGACGCGCTCGCCCGCGAGTACGAAAGCCTCCACCCCGGCGTCCGCATCGAGCAAGTGCCCATCCCCAAACGCACCTACGCCCAGTGGACAAAAACCCGGCTCCTCGGCGGCACCGCCACCGACATCATCCAGATCGACCGCAACCTCGACGACGAAACGCTCGCCCGCTTCTACCGGCCCGTCACCGCCGACATCGCCCTGCCCAACCCCTGCAACCGCGACACGCCGCTCGCCGGTATCCCCTGGCGCGATACGTTCATCGACGGCATGTCGGGCAATTTCAGCTACCGCCCCAACCTCCTCGACTATTACGGCATCCCCCTCTCGATGTTCACCGTGCGGCTCTACCGCAACCGCGACCTCTGGCGCCAGTTGCTCGGCGACACGCCGCCGCCCGCCACGTACGACGAATTCATTACACTCTGCGAACGCATCCGCAAGGCCGCCGCCGACACCGGCCGCAACGTGATCCCGCTCGCCGGTTCGCACGACAACGGCCCCATCCTCATCGACAAGATGGTTTCCGGCCAAACCCAACGCCTCACCCGCCGGATCGACCAGACGCGCACGCTCCGGCCTGCCGGCCCCGAAATCGGCCTCGCCTGGCTGCGCGGCGCGTGGGATGCCGGCACACCCGCCTTTGCCGACGCCCTCGCCATTGCCCGCGAGACCAGCCTCGCCATGCAAGCCGGCTACGAACAACTCCGGCACGAAGACGCCACCTTTTATTTTGCCCAGAGCCGCGCGCTCATGATCGCCACCGGCAGTTGGGATCTCCCCGTCTATCGCGCCCTCTGCCCGTTCACGATCGGCGTTTTCGACGTGCCCCTCCCCACCCCCGGCCATCCCCGCTACGGGCGCAACATCCTCGGCCCGCCCTCCGAAGCCGGCAACAGCGCCGGCATGGCCTTCGGCATCACCCGCCAGTCGCCTCATCCGGACGAGGCGCTCGATTTTCTCCGCTTTCTCACCTCCTTCGCCGGCAATGCCGCGTTCTGCCGTGCCAGCGGCTGGCTGCCCTCGGTCATCGACATCCGGGTGCCGGAAGACGTCGCCCCCTTTCTTCCTGTCGTCGATGGCTATGTCGCCGGCTTCGATTTCACGCTCGGGGCGCTCGGCGCCTCCACGAAGCTTGTCATGTCCAGCCGCATGACACTCCTCGTCCAGCCCTCCGGCTCCGTCGCCGCGTTCCAGGCCGCGCTCGAATCCGCCCTCACGCCGGCCATTCGCGAAGACCTGCGCCGCGTCTCGCGCAACACCCTCCGCAACCTCACCCGCCAGGATGTTCTCCTCGCCGGCCAGTTCGCGCTCGTCCGGCGCGATCCCCCCGGCTCCGATGCCGCCCGCAAGATCAGCGAAATCGAGGAAGCCCAGAACCAACAAGAATCCCTCCGCGCCTGGATCGACCACGAACTCGACCGCAACCCGAACAATGATCCCTGAATCCACAATCCGGTTACGCGAAGCCGGAGCGGCGGCATCCGCGTAACATCAGTGTGTAATTGAACCAAACCAGCCACCCATTCCATGACCACCTTTGCCCGCACCGGCCTTCATCTCGACTTCCGCATCCAGGTCATGCCCATGCCCGCGCTCCGCGCGCTCGCCCGCGAAGCGGCCTCCCTCGGGCACAACACGCTCATGATCGAATGGGAAGGCGCGTATCCGTTTTCCAGGCACGCCCTCATCTCCAACCGCCACGCCTGCACCCGCGAGGAACTGACCGGTTTCATCGCCGAATGCACCCGCCTCGGTCTCGACGTGATTCCGCTCCAGCAATGTTTCGGACACATCGAATACATCCTGCAACACGACCGCTACGCGCACCTGCGCGAGAGCGAGGCCGACATCTGCCAGCTCTGCCCCTGCAAGATCGACGAGGCGCTCGCCGTCTTCACCGGCATTTTCCGCGACATCGCCGCCACCCATCCCTCGCCCTTCATCCACATCGGCGGCGACGAAACCAGCCTCCTCGGCCACTGCCCGGCCTGCCGGGCCAAAGCCGGAAGACACGGCAAGTCGCGCCTCTACGTCGATTATTTCAAACGGATCGCCGACCTCGTCGTCAGCCTCGGCAAGCGCCCCGTTCTCTGGGCCGACATGCTCTTGAAAAACCCGGAGGCCGCCGCCGACATGCCGCGCGGCAGCGTGTTCGTGGACTGGAATTACGGCTGGCCCGTCAATCGCTTCGGCGACCTCACCCAACTTCGCGACACCGCCGCCAGGGCCGGCTTTGAATTCTGGGGCGCCCCCGCCCTCCGCTCCTCGCCCGACAACCACGCGCTCACCTGCTGGCGCACGCATTTCGACAACCTCCGCGATTTTCTCCCCTTCGCCCGCGACGCCGGCTATCGCGGCATGATCCTGACCTCGTGGTCCACGTCGGGAGTTTACGGTTACAAGTGCGACAAGCCGGGGGAATTCATCGACATCCTGCCCATGCGCCGCGTGTATCCTGTTTCCGGATTCGGGATTTTGCGGCAAGCCTTCCGTGCCGCGCTCGACGCCACCGCCGCCGGCCGGCCTTTCGCGCCCGAGGCGTTTGTCATCGACTATGCCCGCACCCGCTTCGGCCTTGATGACCGCGGCGGCCGCGCGCTCTGGAACGCACTCGATGCCGATGCCACTCCCGTCAGTCCGGAGGTGAACCTGGCCGCGCTTCACCGCTCCGCGCGTTCGGCCTCGCGCCTGCTCGCCCGCCTGCGCCCTCGCTGCCACGCCACGGAATTCGCCCACCTGCGCCTGATGGCCGACCTCCGCGAATTTCACATCCGGTTCAAGATCGTCGAAACCCGGCTCCAGTCGTCATGGTTCACCGCCACCCGCCGCCCTGCGGCCACCCGCCTGCTCGCCGCACTGCTGAAAGAATCCGGCGCACTCGACCGCCGTTTCGCCCGGCTCAACCGCGGCTTCCTTTATCCCGAAGAACTCGTCGAGGAAGCCCGCTATCGTTCCGCCCGCCTCCGCCACCTCCACGCCCGCCTCGCTCTCGCCGGACGGGAACAGAAACGGTAGCAAACCAGGCTTGTTTACTGAACCGGAGGCAGGGGCTTCGCTTGCGACGCCCGCGCCAGGCGGAGAGAATTGGCGTATCTCCATAGTCAGGTCCTCGCGGGCTTCGCAAGCGAAGCCCCTGCCTTCGGCCCGCGTAACTTCAGTTATTTGTTCACCTGGAACGATGTCTTGGGTTTCCACGGCCAGGCGTCGGGATTGCACACATCGCGGGCCGCGACATGGCCGTCGCCAAACAGGACGGTCGCATGACGCCCGTAGTTCGGCGAAATCCCGGTCGAATCGTCGGTATTGCCCGTCCATCCGTACTCCTTGGCCCGGGAGGAAGGATAATTGTTACCCAAGGTAAAACTGCCCGCCTTGCCAACCGTCGCCAAAACAGGAAAGCCGCCCGGCCACGACGGATCGGTCACACGGACAACCGGGTTTTTGTCCTTCCTGAGGTAGATGTTGTAACCGAACGTCCCCGAATCCGTGCCGCCACCCGGCGATGGGGCGGGATCACGAAAGACCGGGTTGGCATAGAGCGCGGTGGAACCGCCGGTCACGGTCAGCCGGCCATTGCCGTCCCAGGCATGCTGCCAGGGGCCGGCATAGGGCGCGACAAACAAAGGCCAGCGCCCGCCCGGATCCTCCTCATGCGCGGGATACCGTCCGTCGTTGTCGTTTGAATACAGCATGAAGGCCGACCCGAGATGACGCAGCCGACTGAGGCTGGTGACTTTTCGGGCCGATTGCCTGACTTTGCCCGCGGTCGGGATGATAATCGCCGCAAGGATGCCGATGATCACGATCACGGTTAACAGTTCGACGAGCGTGAACCCGGCGCGTATCCGTGATCCCGCGCGCGGCACTTCGTATCTTTTGTCTGGATACATACGGGGGGGGGGGGGGGGGGGGGATAACCCCCCGGGCCCCCCCCGAAAACGCCAACAGACACCCCCCCAAAGCCCGCCATTGGGCCAAACCCCGCGGGCGGCCGAAC
>JAISAX010000510.1 GCA_031266495.1 Opitutaceae bacterium | reverse complement strand
GGTCACTCATGATTCGCAGCCAGCCCCGGCTGATGCCTAATCCTACATGGATGCCGGATTCCGGCGCGATGCGTTTCGGCTCTCTCGCAAACACGGGGCGTTGCGCGGGGGGCGTTGGTGTGGTGGTTGTTGTCATTGTCTTTAGTCGGGTTGTTCAGTCGGTATTTTATTGTTGGATACTTATACTGCAAAACTCCCTCGCCCCGGCCTTGCCCCGACTAAAGGACAAGGTCGCGGAGCGGGGAGAAAATGGGTCATACGGAGTTATCAACGTTCACGTCGCCGGAATTGTCCGCGACGGACGGATTGACAGGCGTGGCGGGGGAGTTCTCCGGCGAGGCGGGCGGATCGGCGGAAACGGGTTCGCTCGCCCGGCGTCCGACTTCCTGACCGACCGCAAAACCGGCACAGAAATCGTGCCCCCTGCGACGGGCATCATCCATTTCTTCATCGGCCTTTTTCCATTCTTTCAGCGTAATCAGGCGTCCGATTCCAATCCCGCAGACAAGCAGCGACACTCCTGCCAGACACCCCAGCACATTTATCATTATTTTGTCAATGTTCATTGTATTCGTTTTTTGGTTACTTGTTGTTGTCCCCACCGAATGAGGATGCTTCCGTCGTCAAAATTTCGTTGAAATTTCTCCCGTATTCCCCCGCACGACAGTACGCCCAGCGGCGAATGATCTTCTTCACGATATGCCCTGCCTCGTCGTAGCTGTGCCCGTAATCGTAGGTGTATTCGGCATCGATCCCCGGCGTGCCGTCTATCTTGTCGCACAGGTGTACGTACACCTGGAACGATTTCTCCCCGACCATATCCCACGCCGTCCGCAACGGGTCCGGGCCGCCCAGGGCAAAGTGGATGGTCAATTCGCCGTCCCGGTCTGGTTTATGCAGCGAATAATTGACGTGGCGCAACGATCTGGCCGACAGGGCGACCTGATCCTTTCCGGTTACGTTTAATCGCACTCTGTCGATCACACGCGTAGGGTCCGCCGGTTTCCCGTCTATGTACGTGCGGTACCGCATCGAGTGATACCGACGATCCACAGGGAGGTCCGTGCGCGCCAGTCCCATCGGTCCCGGGCACGCCACGTCCATCCGCGTTGTCACGGGCAGTGGCGGAGCAGGCGGCGGGGATGCGGGCGCAGGGGTCTTTTCCCTCTCCGCTAACGTGGCCACGAACCGAGGGAGGTCTCTTACTTCCAGTAATGCAGCAGGACAGGGCGCGCCCTTTTTCCGCCACAACGTGATATCAGCGAATTTTTCCCCGGACGGGATCATCTGCTCTCCGTCCGTGTAGTACATCGGTATATAGTTAGGCATCGGTATTCGATTATTGGTTACGTGTAATCAGGCCCCGGTGGCTGGTTGGGCCGTTTGCCCGTCGCAGGTGCGCGACGGGGCCACCGGGAAAATGGGGTTGGCGATGGATTTGGCTACGCGGCGAAGCCTGCGCAGCGTTCCCATCGTGCATGTCAGGCGCAGTCCGCTTAACTCATCAGTCACGCGGTGCGCATCGGTCCCCAACGCGGCAAACTCGGCAGGATGGACCGCGTATGTCACCAGTTTACGGGCGTCCCTGACCGCCCCGGCGCAATCGAAACGAAACGCGGACTCCACGAGTCCCCGCACGATCTTGCTCCGCTTCCTGTCGTATCCTTTCGGCGCGGTCACCAGCACGTGTGCGTGCAGCCGGAATGTCAGTTCTCCCGTGTCCGGCACCCGGTCCGGTGCGCCGAACTCCGTCGCACGCCACTGGATTCCATACCCGTAATGCGCTGCTGGAACACGCGGCGCATCAACAGGAATGCACCACCGGATGGGAAACCCGAAAAGAAGCAATGGAGGCGACCCAATGAACGCCACCGACCTCGCCCCCCTTCGCAGCATCCCCGCCTTGCGCGCCACGATGGAAAAGGAGCCGGACGTTACCCGCGTGATCGCGATCCGCCCGAGCCAAAAGCAACCCGACCGATACCAGTACTGGATCGACACGTATTACCGGACGCGACCGACACACGAGATCGGCGAAACCAACGCCCGATTCCTGCAAACCGACGTGCAGTACCGCAACGAACAGGAAACCGCAGCAAAACGCTATTGGGACAAGGAACCACTGTGATCAGCTACGTTTTCCGGCGCATAAGAAACGGCCAGAAGTCGAAATACTACACTGGCCGTTATTCGATCAAACGGGGCGAAAAGCCCTGTGAAATCGCGTTGCATTGCACCGACGAAAAAAGCGCGCTGGCGAAACTCCATAACGTCGTGATCGAAGCCCAACGCGAGGCGTACGGAATCATCCCGAGCCGGACCTTGCGCGACGCGGCGGCGGCCCCGCTCGGCAAGCTGGTCGGCGAATATGAAGCGGACCTGCTGGCACTGGGGCGCGATGCGAAGCATGTGCATGACAGTGTGCGCCGGGTGCGTGTCGTGGTAGCGGGCGGCAAGTGGAAACGGCTGGCGGACATCACCCCCCCCACGTATCTTGAATGGCGTGCCGGTTTTGAGGGGTCGGCCAAAACGCTGCTGGAATACCAGAACAGCGTGAAGGCCTGGCTGAACTGGCTGGTGGAGACGGAGCGGATGGAGCGCAATCCGCTAAAAAAGGTAAAAGCCCCGGAAACGAGGGGAAAAGGCGTGCAACCGTCACGTGCGCTGACACTGGACGAATTGCGGAGACTGTTCGCCGCCGCCCGTCCGGAGCATCGCCTTGCGTACAAGATGCTCGCCTATACCGGCCAGCGTTGCTGCGAGATCGCCGCTCTCGTGTGGGGAGATGTGGAACTAGGGGAGAAGCCGTTTATCCGGGTCCGTGACACGACGACGAAGGACAAGGACAAACGCGCCATCCCCCTGCATCCGGAACTGGCGGCCGAGATTGTGGCCGCCCGGGTGGGCACCGGGCAGCCGGATTCGCCGCTGATCCCCCGGTTCCCTACGCTCGACGCCTTTCACGCGGCCTGCAAGCGTGCGGGAATCGTGCGGATCGACGCTCTCGGGCGGCGCGTACACATGCACGCGCTGCGCAAGACGTTCCAGACGATGGGTGTATTGTCGGGCGTCAACCAGCGGGCGGCGCAGGATTTTCTTGGTCACAGTGACGCAAACCTGACGGCAAAGATATATACGGACATCCCTGCGCTTGGCTATCATGCGGAGATAGCGAAACTTCCGTGGGCGGAAGGGGAGGGGGAAAGGCCCACAGGAGAGGTCACAAAAAGGCCTAAAAATCGTAATCTTGGGGCCGTTTTGCTGGAACTGGTAGAAACTTTGCAAGCCCCTGAAATTCAGGGGAAATTGCATCTTTCTCTTTAAAAAAGTGGCTGCCCGGGCTGGGGTCGAACCAGCGACCAAGTGATTAACAGTCATTATTCATTATTTTGTAACTATATTATAAATAAGCATTTATTCTTCCATAATGTAAAATGTCACACCAAGTGTAACACATGAACAACTTTTACCATCGCTCCATCCCTGCGCTCGCCCCCTCCAGTTGTCGCAGCAGTCCCTTGTCCCAGTGAATGCCATCAATGTGTTGCTTGGCGAGACTGAATCCATTCCGGCCACCCCGGGCATTCCGCGCGGAATGCCCGACGCTTGACAAAACCTCGCGACAGGATGATTGTCCGGACGCTCGAAGTAGAAAGGAGTCCGACCGGTTGAATCGCTTCGAGAGGGCTGCGAGTCACGGATACAACTCAGGCGGAGGCGACTCCGCCCGCAGCAGCCGTAAAGCTTGTCATCCATCAGTTTTTGACAAGAACGCGTGCACCCTCGAAGCGCTTTTGCGCTTCGGGGGTGTATTGCGTTACGACCCCGGCATCGACCGGCCCATGGTCGCTGAGGAAGCCATGTGGATCCACGACGACCATGTGCAGCAGACCATCCTTGTATTTCTTGAAATACAAATGCTCTCCCCGGTGATCCACCTTGATCGCCCCCGTACGCAGCGTCTCCGGGATCACCGGCACCATGCTCGCCTTGTCGATTACGAAGTCCCGCCCCCCCGATCCCATCGATTGCCGACGACGCCCGGCGAGATGTTCAGCGCGACGCAGCAGACCATCCCCCTTGCCCTGCGGATTCGCCAGCAGCACCCGCTTGCCGTCGAACGCCTCCACCACCGGATTCTGCAACAGGAAATCCTTGATCCGGGCCATTGCGGCGTCATCGCTTTTGCCGAAAAAGTCCATCCTGGGAGCCATGATATCGGACTTGGGAATAAACTTCTTCACCGCGTCGAAATGCGCGCCCGGCTTCACCATGCTCCACGCTTCTTGCGCTGGCGTGAGCGGTGCAGAGGAGGCCCTGGCAGGCGGTGTGTCCATCGATTCCATCGCAGGGTTTTGCGAGCGCCCCTGCCCTCCGTCAAGCGGAGCCTCCGGACGCCGGTTGTACCAAGCGTAATACATGAACGACTTTTATTTCCGCTCCATCCCTGCGCTCGCCCCCTCCAGTTGCCTCAGCAGCCCCTTGTTCCAACGGCCGCCGTTGGTTTCGTATTTCTTCCAAAGCAGATCTTCCGCTGGTTTGTAAGTAATATTGCGCCACCTGGACAACTTCATGTAACGCTGCGTCTGCTGCACAGTCCGCGCGTCGGCACCGATCCGGCTCAGGTGGTAATATTCTCCCAGCAGCCGCTGCACGTTGTCCGGCAGCGCCACCCGCAACTTGGCGCGCTCGCGCGACTCCTCTGCCAGTTGCGACTCCTGACGCTCGCGGTACCCGGTATCCGTCACACCGATGATGCGATTCACGCCAGGGAGTGACATTATCAGAAACTGATAATGTCACAAAAAAGCACACGGTTTCCCGTGTGCTTTTTTGTATTTATAATCAGACCACCTCGTAGGCGACCATCACGTACCCATTTCCCCATGAGCGCGCTCTGAGGCGAGCACGACTTGGGAAACGAGAACTTGCTTTCCAGAATACAAGAGATCGAGGACCAGTCGTACTGCGGGAGAATTCATCTCGTTCAGGTTGCCGTTAATCTGGTAAAGTTTGGAGACTACATCCGAGCACCATTCCAACAGAGCGGAGGCCTCCTGCCACACCGGGAGCATGTCAAGAGAGGCATCCGCAAATCGCTTTTCCCATGGCTCGATTGTAATACCCCGTTGCACTCTGAGCCGTTCGAGAGTCATTCTTGCAGCTTCGCGCATTTGTCTGTTGGCCTCAATTTCCTCCGGGCCAAGCTTGTGTATCTTGATTGGCGCGACCATCACGCACCTCCTTTCTCGAGCGCGGCCAGCCGACGCTCGCGAGCCTCGCGGACCAATTCGTGTTCGCCCGAACGGGCGAGCGCCGTGACGAGCCAGGAGCGGCCATAGTGACGCTGGGGCAGCCGGGCGCTCATTTCGGTGAAGAACGCCGTCAGCAGTTCGAAAATGAAGACCGCCCGCGACGCCGGCTTGACGACACCTTGGCTCACGATCTGCGGGCAATGCTCGTACTCGACCCACACCATTTCATCGAGCGCGGCCAACTGGTCTTCGGTCAACCAGAGGGGCACCGGCACCTTGCGATGCCGGCACTCCCCGTCATCCCTGATTCCCCATGCACGCTTCACGATGCACCTCCTTTCCCCAGCAGACTGCGGAACAGGGCGACGCCGGCGGGCTGTTTGTTTACGCCCTGGATCAAGGTACCGTCGAAATGGGCGACGAGAGCGTTGCAGGCGACGGCGAACAATTCCCCATCCCCGATGCGATCACCCGTAAGTCCGAGCTTGAGCGTGAACTCGCGCAAACGCCACGCCGGCTCCCGGCTGCTGCCGTGCCGTCCGGTGCGGTAGTCATCAAGAAAACCCTCCACCAGCCCCTTGCCGGGATGGATCATGTAACCCAGCACCAAGGCTGCGCGGTAGGGTGCCTTGTTCATGGCCGTCCTCGCCGGCAGCGCCGCCAGCATCCAGTCAAATCCCGGCTGGTACTGACGGTAGAGGTCGATCGTATCCGCGACGGTAAGACTGACGGGGATGCCATGGAACTCGCGCTGGATCACGCGGCACGTCGCCGTCAGCGTGGCTCCCCCGCCCACCCCGTGCGTCAGGTGCAACAAGTCATGGATACTGCGGATCGATCCCCGGTCCACCGCCTCCATCGCCTCCACTGGCAAGCCGAGCGTGACCATGATCTTGACCGGCATGTCCGCGATGACGATGGCACGCAGGCGGTGCTGACCATCGATCAGGCGTCCCGCCTGGTCAAAGGCGATGCCGCTATGGGTGACGTGCCAGCGATCACCGCGGATCAGGCCGGCGAGCATCTGCGCATGACTCTCGCGCAGACTGCGGTTTCCGCCCTCCGGCATCGTGGCCAGCATCTCTTCGGCCATCGCCGGAGTGACGGTGAGAATTTCGGTGTGGACTTTTCTGCGGGCGTATTTACGTGTGTTTTTCATTATTGGCCTTTCTTTTGGGCTGATTTCGCAGCGCCGTTGTCGATCCACCTGCTAAGTTTTTCGATAACGGCGCTGATTTCTTTACTGGGTTTGCTGACGTGACGGAGGAAGGCATGCGCCTTCAGGATAAGCTGCCGGTCTTTCTCGACAGGATTTTGGGCCGACTTCCGGCCAAGGACTTCGCCGACGACCTGGCGGACGAGGCGAAGCGGAGGCTGCTTGCCGCCGGCATGCTTCACGCAGGCTTGCCAGACATCGGGCTGACGCTCTTCCGGCACCGCCGATAACTCGAGCAACTGCGCCTCTTTCTCCGGTAAAAACGAGACGTCGACGTCTCGTTTCTCGGTGTCAAACGGGACGTCGACGTCCCGTTTTTTGACCGAATCGGCAGGCATGTAGTTGCCATCCGGCATCCGGACGGCTCGCACGGCATGCTCCAGATTGAGCATCGTGTCGGCGGCGCGAATCTTCCGGTCCACGTGGCGGCGCGTCATGCCGAAGGTATCCCGGCAGAAGGCGACCCAAGTCCGGTGCGTCTCCCGGTAGAGCCGCCCGTCGCGCAGACTGCGCAGCGCATCGGCCACCCTGGCGAGATCTTCCAGACCGCGCTTCACATCGGCGATCAGCTTGTCGCGCAGATTGCGCTCCTTCACGGAGAGCTTGCCGACAGGCACCACGTCACTTGCGAGAGCCGGTGTTACGTTTTTGACGGGTTTCATATCATCGTACCTCCGCCGCCCGGGTAGAATTCCTTCTTGAGGGCGAGCACTTCGCTTTTCTGGTAGCCCGGATTCTTGAGTCCGGGGCGGGGGATCGGTGTCAGACGGCCCGCTACGACGAGCCGATCCAGACGGTACCACGTGATCCCCAATAGAGTTGCCACCTCACTGGCGGTGAGCAATGGATCTTCTTCGGATTTAGATTTCACAAAATCAAAAAAAACAGAATGGATAAAGATTTCAAGAGTAAAAAACTCACGCTGTCTTTTAAATTGCGTGAACTACGACATATAAATGAATTAACGCAGCAAAAAGTTTCTGAATACCTTGGAATAAAGCAGGGGACTTATACCAAATACGAAACAGGTCTCGTTATCCCTCCTCCTGAAAAACTTCTAAAACTTTCTGAGCTATTTAGAGTTACCGTTGATTATCTCCTCGGAGTCGAAGGAAAGGACATACCACCCTTTGTCAGAGACATAGCACGAGACCGTTTTCAACGTGCCCTTGCTAACCTGCCGCCCGGAGCGGAGGACATCACGGACGTTGCTCTGGAGCTACCGCAGACGCTCATCAAGTCCTGCCGTGCTGACCTAGAGGTGCTGTTGGCCACCGCCGACAACGACATCGACAAGCTTACCAAGCTGAGACGTCACCTGAAAGAAGCAGAATGGACCCTGTTTGGGGCGGCGAGGTAAGCTACCCATTTTACTGCGGAGGCAAAGGCGGGGGAGACATCTTTGTGTTTTTCCAAGAACGCCAGAGCCAACGGAGAAACCGGAAAAACAGCCAGATAGCGGGAGGAAACACAAAGCTCGCCACCAGAAAGAAGATCACAGCCTCCTCATCGTCATGAGGATAGCGAGACATCATCGATCCGCTTATGCCACCGATGAAGAGAACCCACAAAACCCAGAGAATGATTCGAAGCGCTTTCATGGCCTCAGTTCATGCCACGTTAATCTGAAAAGTGTCAACCCAGCCATTCCGCGCGGAAAGCCCTGCTTGACTTTTCAATCTACCAAGGGCAACTCTATGCCTGCCCGTGGTAGAAAGGCGTCCGGCCGGTTGAATCGCCACGGGACGGCTGCGTTCCTCGGATACAGTTCAGGCGAAGGCGACTTCGCCCGCAGCAGCCGCAACATGCTCACCTTTTGGCGAGCACTCTCGCACCCTCGAAGCGTTTCTTCGCTTCGGGGGTGTATTGCGTCACCAGCCCCGCATCCACCGGCCCATGATCGCTGAGGAAACCATGGGGGTCCACCACGACCATATGCAGAAGGCCATCCTTGTACTTCTTGAAATACAAATGATCTCCGCCTTGCTCAACCTTCACCGCCCCGGTCTTCAGCGTTTCCGGGATCGACGAAACAAGCTCCGCTTTGTCAAAAGCGAAGTCACGCGGAGCAGACCCCATCGACTTGCGCCGACGTCCGCCGAGGTGTTCGGCGCGAGTAAGCAGACCATCGCCCTTCCCCTGCGGATTGGCAATCAACACCCGTTTCCCATCGAAGGCATCCACCACCGGGTTGCTCAGCAGGAAGTCTTTGATCGTTTGCATGACCTCGTCGGTGTCCTTGCCCAGAAAATCCAGCTTCGAGGCCATGATATCGGACTTGGGAATAAACTTCTTCACCGCGTCGAAACGCGCGCCCGGCTTCACCTTGCTCCACGCTTCCTGCGCCGGCGTGAGCGGTGCAGAGGAGGCCCTGGCAGGCGGTGTGTCCATCGATTCCATCGCAGGGTTTTGCGACCGCCCCCGCCCTCCGTCAAGCGGAGCCTCCGGGCGCCGGTTGTCTCGCACCTTGTAATAATCCACGCGGAAATTCTCGCCCTCGACAGGGACGACGCGATTCATGCGGTCGATCCGGCGCGAACGGAACACCCCGGCTGAACGCTTCGGCAACGTGTCGAACAACGGATTCACCGACGCGTTGTTCCGGTTGTTGACCCCGAACAGCTCGTTGATCACATCGCGCTTCTCCATGCCGATGCCATCCGCCCCGCCGCGTCCGGCCGCGTGATTGGCCAGATAGGTATCCACGTCGCCCATGAAGTCCGCCAGGTTGTCACCCCAAAGCTGGCCGCGCCCGCGCATGAACATCGCCTCCGCATTGGCCACCAGCTTCTCCTTGCTCACGGTGCGGATGTAGAGATTTCCCTTCTTGCTCACCTCGATCGAGGCGGGGGCCTCCGTCCGCCAGTCGCCCCGGAGCGAACGATACCGCGTATTGCCCTGTCCCTTGGTCGCAGGCTGGTAGAACATGGAAATCATGCCCCCCGGCCCCGTATCCAGAATCCCCGACACGAGGCGCAGCGTGTCGAGCTGCGCCGGATTGTAGTGCCTGTCAGCCGCCAGCGCCTCGAGCAACGATGCCGGCATCGGCCCCACGATATGCGGGGTAGCCACCTTCGCCCCCGGCTCCACAATCATCTCGACGTGCAACCCGCCCCGCTGTGTCAGGTTTGCCTCGTACCACTGCCAGATCCTGTCCGTCACGGACCTGTTTGCCGCCGCAACCTCCTTTGGCGAGAGGAAGCGCGGCGTCCCGTCCGCATTGATGATCGGCTTCCCGTCCGGCCCGCGCGCGATCTCTCCGGAAGCGTCGAACAACTTCCGCAACAAGTCGGGACGCGCCCGGATCTCCGACGCCTGATAAACGACCGCCCCCTTCCCCTCATCCGCTATCGCCGGCGCATGTTTGCGCTGGGCCAGCGTGCGGTGATAGCGGTCCACCAGTCGCGTCAACTCCGGCGACCGGCGCAACTGGTCCGCCCCGAACAAACCGGAGCCGGCCACGCGGCCGTCCGCGCCCATGACCGCCCCCGTCTTGCCCGCCAGACCCTGCATAAAACCGAAACGCCGGCCCAGCCACGTCTCCGCCAGCCCGCGCAACAACCGGTCAGACGGCGCGCGCATGGACCTTGCGATATTGGACTCCCCCGTCTTCGGATCAGCCCCCAGCATCCAGTCGGCTGCGTGCTCGGCGAACACCTCGCGTGCCAGCGCCTCGTCATCCAGCTTCCCGAAATCGTGCCCCACCCGATCCGACTCCGCATCCAGCCGCGACTGATAGCGCCGCTTCAACTCCGCCCACTCCGGCGTTGTCCTGAAACGGCCCGCATCATCGAACACCGGTTTCCCCTCCGCATCGAGCAACGTGTACATGCCCGGCCTGCCGGTGTTTTCGTCGCCGAGCAATTCCCGGCGGATGGCCGGCCACAGGCCGCGCTTCTCGACATCATGCGCCACCTCGTGCGCGGCCACGGCGCGGACCGGATCCCGCGAATCCAGATTAATCATTGCCACCGGACCATTCTCCCCGCCCGTAGTGTAAAAACTGCTACGCCCCTTGCCCATGCGCACGTAATGGATGGCAAGATCGGGGTGCGCAAACTGGAATGTGGCAATCGCCACCTGATCCTGCCTCGGCAGCCGGTCAAAGAAGGCCATATCCACGCCATCCTTAGCCTTTAGCTGCCGATACCGCCCCACATCGGCATCCTGCCGCCAGCGTACCTGATCCGGGGACCGGAACCGCTGCCACTGCCCGAGCCCGGCCCCCGCCATGCCGAAGAACGCCCCCATCCCCATGCCCGGCACAATCTGCTCCGTGTCGCCGCCGCTGCCGGCATACGCCATCGCCCCCATGAACGGCGCGCCGCGCACACCCTGCGCCGCCGTCCGCCCGATTGCCGTTGCCAGCGGAGCCAGGCGCAGCTGGTCGATCGCCGACGCCAGCCAACCGGTGACGCCGCCCGTCTCGCGAGCCAGCCGCCGGAAAAACGGCAACTGCCCCTCCGCCTGCCCGAGCACCTCGCCGATGATCCGCATATCCTGCCCGGCCCGTCGCAAGGTGGACGCCGCAACGCCGGAGACCGCCGGCCCCGCTCCGACCATACCGGCCACATCACGCAGACCACCCTGCGCAACATCCCGCACCGCCGCTTCCGCCGCCTCGTTGCCGGGCGCCAGCTTGCGCGCGATGGCAGCGGGCGCACCGGCCACCGCCTGCAACACCCGTCCCGCACGATCCACCGCGCCCCCCGCGACACGCAATCCCCGCCCGGCCAGCCGCTGCGGGAGCGACGGCCCGTAAGCCATCCGCGCCAACTCCGCGCGCTGCGATTCCAGCACCTGCAAATAAGCCTCCCGCGACGACACCGCCCGCTCCGACGCCTCGCGCCAGGTCTTCCCCGCCTGCAAGATGCCCCGTCGCAAAGTCTCGCGCTCCGCTCCCGTGACACCCGGCCGCATCAGCAACGTCGCCGCCTCGCGGGCCGCGCCGGCCCGTGCCAGATCCAGCGCCGCCCCCTTCGCCGCGTACTCCGCCGCGCGCACCGCCCCCTTGAGCGGCACCCGCACGGACGCGCCTGCGCCCTGCAACCCGGGGATGAAATTCGTCGGGTCCAACACGTCCGCCAGACCCTGCGCCGCCTTGTTGTTGACCGGTTGCGTGCCAAGCCACGCCATCCGCTCCGGCAACAACACCGCGATCTCCCGGTTGAAGTTGTCTCCGAACTGCTGGAGATCGCGCGCCTCGCGCAGGAACTCCCACGTCGCCCGCCGCGATTCGCGCCGGATGGCTGGAGCCAGCGACTCGTCGCCTATCCATTCCGCTATCTTCGCCGACCACTTGTTGGCCACCACGTTCCATGCGCCTTGGCCCAGAATGCTGTAGTTGACGGCAAATTTGCCCACCCCCTGCGATACGAGAGCCGCCATATCTTTGACGACCTCCTGACGATACTCCGCCTGCGCCCGCAAGTTCTCCCATACACTGCCCTTCACCGGCTTGGCGCCGCTGGCCATTCGCCAGCGAGCGGAGAGCACTTCCTTGTTCAACTCCCAAAGCCCGCCGACAAAATCCTTCACGTTGCCCCATACCTTCGCCCCCACCCCCGGATCGTCGGGATCGTAGCCCCGTTTTTCACGTTCGTCCTCTAAAGCCAAATACACATCGAAGTCATCCAGAGGATCGATCGGATTACCAAGCCGCATTCCCGACCCTGTCTCATCTGGAACGATATCATCCGGTTTTCCCAGGACAAAACCGGAGGCGCGGTTCGCCGCCGCCTCGCCTCCCGACAAATCATCTGGAGTCACATCAATCGGATCGCCAAGCTTCATTGCGTCGCCCCTCCCTTATTCCGGCTCAGGATCGGATAAAATCTTCCGCCCATCATAACCCCCACCTGTCCATCTTCGAGCGTTCGAATCGGATACTGCTTTCCATCCATATCCGTAAACATTTCGGGAGAAGATGATTCCGATGCCACGGCGTCGCCTTCCGTCGCCCCTCCTTCATCCTGACTCAGGAGCGGATAAAATCTCCCTCCCTTCATAACACCCTCCCGTCCATCTTGGAGGGTTCGAATCGGATACTGTTTTCCATCCGTATCCGTAAACATTTCGGGAGAAGATGATTTCGATATCACGGCATCGCCTGCCTGCTGTTCGCCACCCTTCCCATGCGCCTTGGCGCGCTCCGCTACATATTGATCCAGAGTCCCCTGCACCCATTCACCTGTATTGGTATCCTGATACCCCATCATGTTGTCTATCGCGGCCAGCGCCTGCTCCCTGCTGGCAAAGACCCCCAAGGGAATCATGTACTTCTTCGCGGCGGCCACCTCTCCTTCCCGGGCGACAGAACCGGGATCCACGATCTTGGCGTATTGGATCGCGAGCTGGTACGCCTGCTGTTCCAATGTGGCGGCATCACGCGAATTTCCCAAACGACTCTCCCACGTTCCGCTTCGCTTGATCGACTTGCGCAGTTGCTCGAGTCCCTTCTTTGCCACGGCCACGTTGGTATCGAATGCGACATCCCCCTCCGTCCTCTTTCCCGCACCGCCGTCCGGCCTGATGATCTTGCCACTGTCAACAGGCTTGCCAGTCGCCCTGTCGCGGACGACCTGCCCCACTCCGGGGATATCCACCGTTTCATAGCCATCGGAGCCTTCCCCTGCCACTCGCGCCGGCGCCGGGATCCACGAATTGGGCGAAGTCCGGACCATCGGAGTGCCATCCGGCAACGTCATGGATTCGGGCCGGAAGTCCGGCGTGGGTGGTTGCCCCATGCGGATCAGGTCATCCAGCGACTTCCAGTCACGCCCCCCGGCCTGGCCGAATGCGCCCATCACGGCGCGCGGATCGCCCCCCTTGATGAGCGCGTCCAGAGCCGCCGCCATGCCCCTGTCATTCGCCGCAGCCGCCTGCCCCCCCGCCTGCCCCGCCGACACCTGTGCCAGCAACGACATCACCCCCTTGTCCCTGCCGCCGGCGCCGACATACCTCCGCATCAGGTCATCCAGCCCGCTCGCATCGCCACTCCCGCCGGACCCGAAGGCGCCCATCAATGCATCGCCCTCCTGCTTACGCCGGCCCTCTTCCAGCATCGGACCGAGTGCGTCGATCTCGCCCAGCACCTGGGCATCGCTGGCCCGGCCCACCGCGCCACCACCGTAGCTGCGGCCCGGGATCAACCCGTCAAGTGCGCGCAGCCGTTGCCGCCCCACATCGGCCCGCCGGGCAAAATCCGCCTCCGCCGCGTCCACGCGACCCTGCCCCCGGCGACCCGCCATCGCAATCGCATTGTCCATGATATCGTAGATGCTGCCGCCATTTCGCGCGGAAACCCCGGTCACATTCCCCCGCCCGTCACCGACGCCACTGGCGCCGCCCTCCAGGTCCATCCGCAACGAAAGCGCCCGCGCCTCCTTTGCGCTCAGCGGCATCCCCCACGCCTGCTTGCGCGCCGCCAGCTTCGTGCGCCGGTTCGGCCCATCCATCACCGCCGGCCCCATCCGGCTCGGCAGCAACGCGTCACCCGGCCCCCCATCGGCCCACATGCTCCCCGAGTAGCCATTCACATCGATCTGCGCGGCGGCCGTCGCTCCACCGTAGCGGCTACCGGCGTACGAGTTCACGTCGATGCCCGGATTGCGCATCATCGGAGGCGGCAACCCCCGCATCGACGGCGCCACCCCCACCTCCCGGAGCAAATCCGGCACGGCCTCACGCGACCCCGCCGGCGGCGAGTAAGGCTGGCCGTTGACCAGAGCCACCGGCGAGCCGTCGCCGCCCGGGATCTCGCGCCGCTGGCCATTGACGAACAGCGCCGGCTCGTCCGGAGCGAGCGCTGCCAGCGCCTCGGGCGAGGCATTCGGCCCCGGCGCCGCCGGCTGCGGCTTCGGCTTGCCGAAGCCGAACGAGGAAGCCGGGCCCCAGCCCGGCATGTTGTCGGACCGGGTGATCTTGAGCTTGTCCATATTCATGCCCTCGTTCGCCCATTTCTCGATCTGCCAGGCCGGCAACGGCTCAACGCGCCGGCCCGAAGTGGACCAGAAGTATTGATACGGTTCGTTTGCCATGGTTTGTCCTTTTTGTGTTTTCGGTTGGTAGTTAATAATCAATTACAGCTGTCTGTCGAAACCCCATTTCCCCTCCGGGCAGCGAGCCGAGGCCCGTGAGCACCAGAGAGGGTCGCTGCGGCAGGCGCATCCGCCGCGACCGCAGGCGAGCCGTTCGCGCCGACCCCCGCGGTCGATGCG
>JAISAX010000477.1 GCA_031266495.1 Opitutaceae bacterium | reverse complement strand
AAGCCGTCGTCGAGGAGCCGGCCCTTTTCGATCTCCCAGCGAAACCGTTCGGTGCGGCCTCCGGGATAACGGATCACGGCGAGCACATCCTCAATGTAGCGAAAATGCATCGCGCCCATGGCATTGCCGTTCTCGGCATGGGCGGGCGAGTCGGCTTCGAGGTTGATCACCGGGTCGCTCTCGGGACGGGTTTCGTTGACGCCTTTGCGGGCGGCTGCGGTATTGGTGGCGAGGGTGAAAAAGGTGGAGTCCCAACGGACGAGGTGGCCGGTGTCCTTGTCGTACGTGAACCGGTGTTCCATCAGGTCGCTGACGAGGCGGACGGGTTTTCGTTGGTCGTTCCATGTGACGCGCAGCACTTCCTTGCGTGTGCCTTTTTCCGCCGCGCTCAGGTACTGGAGCACCCGGACAAGCAGTCCCTTGTCGTGGAAAAATTCAAGCTGGCGGCCCGATGGCGCGGTCAGCGTGGCGGGCAGTCCGTTCTTGTAATCCCATACCCAGCCCTCGCGGTCGGTCAACCGGTAGTGGCCAGCGGCGATCTCCTTGCAATGCCAGCCTTCGGGTGTGAACCGGGGCGGTGTCGCCTCCATGTCGTCGCGCAAAAACTCGACCTCGCCTCCGCCCGGCGCTGCCACAGCAACCGGTCCCGGTTCGCCGGAAACAGGTAGCTGACCAGTTGCGGGATGTTCCAGCCCGAGCGGTAGATGGTGGTTTTCGGATCCGCTTCGCCCTTCTTCAGCGGTTCCTTCGACGGCAGGAGCGCAACTCCGGCCTGCTTTCGCATCAGATTGCGCCGTGCATATTGCGCGTGCTCGGTCGTTTTGACTTTTGCAGCGTCATGGACGAGTTGAAGCGACAATCCGAACTCCGGCGCGGCAGGCACCGGCCCCATCGGAAGTGCGAGTGCAAGTCCGCCGTCAAGACTGGCATTGCCGAGACTGGAAGGGTTCGTTTGCCAGTCAGGTGTTGCTTGCAGCAATGGTAAAAATATAATGAATACGGCGAAAGATGTAATACGCATATTTATAGTGATATTATGGAATATTAAAACGCGCCTCTTGTCCGACAAGAGGCGCGGGAAACAGATCGCAATAGACAAAGGTAGAATGTCACAGATTGATATCTGACTATCATGATTCGTCTGGAGTTATTGCATTGTAGAAGATTCCGTCGCCAATGAATGTCAATGAAGCAATCTTCCATTCTTTATTATTCGTAGCCCATAACCATAGCGTGTTGATGTAGAATTTCGAATAACCTCCCTGTTGGATAGATAGTGTTCCTTCATATACGACAGTAGCTGAATCTCCCTCGGATATTCCTCCCTGTTTTATGCGTTGGGAAAAGAGGCCAATCCCAATACGGGTTATTTTTCGGTTTTGAGAACTTATTTTGCTGAAAAACATCTCGCTACCGGGTAATATACTCGACTTTCCCCCAAGACCTTCTCCGAGGCGATAAACTTCGTTGCAAACATCATTCCACGGGCCCGGGGACAATACAGAAGTTAATAGCGATTCACTTGCTTCAGTGAACTGTAATCGGTACGAGAGGCCCGCAATCGTTATGACTAAACCGATAAACAGAATTCTCAAGATGTTTTTTGTTTTGGATTTCATGCGAATCATTCTTTTCCGTATGTATAAAGGAGTCTTGATGCTTTGACATTGGTTATGACTGTACGTAGAATCCCCCAGTCAATACTCCAGTCACTTTCTTCCTTCATCTCTGTTTTAATTAAAACATGGTCGTCAGGTATGTCGCTGTAGAAGTCCAAGGTGGTTGATGGGGAAGTTGTTATACTACTTATGCTGGAGATTATTGCAAAGCCAGCCGCTCCGGCAGCAAACCATGCCGCGCCTCCAGTTGCATAGCCAGCGGCAATAATGGCAAGAGTTCCCCCTACGACAGCTGCATTATTTATCGTGTATGTTATTGTTGTTACAACTAATGTTTCAACGATTTGTTGTGCTAGCCCATAGGGGTCTATTGCTGTATTTGGATTTGGATAATAAGTCGATGGGTTAATGCCATCAGGAAATCCGCTTGGATCGTTTGACATCCAGCGTCCTTCTTCGGGGCGATAATTGCGGAAGGGGAAAACGTAGGCACCCAAATCCTCATCGTAGGGCTTACCAGTGTAGCGTTCCGGATTGCCGATAGTGCCGTCATGGCCCAACGGGGTGCCGAAGGCATCGGCTTCGATCTGGGCGATTTCACCAGCGACGTCGATGGACGCCACGGTGGTGGCGAGGTGGTCGCTTACGTACCACGTGTCCTTGGCGGACAATGAGCCGGTGAGCGCAAGGGCCAGACCGGCGGCGAGAGAGAGGATGGATTTTGTTGATTTCATGTGTTATTGAGTGAAGTCAGGCCACGCAGCAAAGGCATGTACAGACAGAGTGGAATCATAAATTTCGCACATTTCGTGCAAATCACTGCACAAAACGTGCACTGTATTTATTGTTTTTTGGCTGTCAGTTTCTTGTGAAGCGCCCGAAGTCTGGAACTTTTTTTCTGCGAGGCGACATTTCTCTTCTGGAGGACAGGATCGAGATCCACTGCGTAAGCAAGATCTTCACGTTTGAAAACCAGCCCCATCGGTTCGGCTTTACGACCCAACTCATCGACAGACTGAATTTCGAACCGGGCCCGGAGCCTTTGGCGCGCACGGCGACATTCGTATTCCGGAATCTTGTCCACACGAGCAATCCGCTGGTTACACCAGCCAAGCGCGGCACGGGTGAGCACGATGCGGTCAGTTGGCAACATATCCCTGAGTTGCCGGTCGCGTATCTGTGCGCACGCAAACACACGACGGTGAAATTCGAAATCCCTGTTGGCTTCATCGGGATTCCCTTTGGCTTCCCTGATTTGCCGCACTCGTGCCACAATTCCCTCCATACCAAGTCCATCATGCTGGTTGAGAAAACCATCCACATGGGCCAGGAACGCGGATGCCGTCTGCAGGCAGCCTGCGCCAGCGGCAAGCAGGCGGAAAATGCCGTCTCCGGATTTACGAACCTCTTCGAAAAACGGCATCAGTTCCGCTCCCGCAGACAACCCGGCTATCACCAGATCGACCGGTTGCGTTTTCAGTTTGCCTCGGGCCTCGGAGATGGAGGCGCAGGGCGTGGCGCGGACGCCGGGGAGTTCTTTTTTCAGGCGGATGCAGAGTTTTGGCGCATCGCCGCAATGTTGGAGCACGAGGATCGAATACACCGCACCAGCAGTGATTCCGGTTTCTGTCAGGGTTTCCATGGCAGTGACCTTTCTTTCTTTTTCCAGCAGTTGAGGTTATACGGCTGAGAGACGTTGAAAGCGCCTGGGAGTCGAGGTGATATCCAAAGAACAGATGAATCAGGAAACAGGATACAAGCGGTGTCAACCGCCATTTTGAGGCGGGAGTTGATATTTTGCGAAATTGCAGGGAGGGGGGGGGAGGGGGGGAATCGATTTTCGTCAATTCACTGCGTATTCTGTTCCGTCAGCACCACATCCGGCCAGAGGGAGCGGATGTCGGAGGCGGAGCCGGGGTTGATGCGCAGTTCTGTATCGGGCTGCGCAGCGATCCACGGGAACCAGACGTGGTTGACGCCTTCGGTATCCACACCGGCAAGCCAGACGCGCGAACCGGGCGCGAGCGTGACGCCTTCCGGCGGCAGGTCATGCGGGTGGAGCAGCCAGGCCTGACGTCCGGCGAGGGCAGGGGAGGAACAGGCCTGACCAAATGCAGCAACAAGAGGGAGAGGAGGGGGGGGGAAGGGGAGGTCTGTCGAGTCGGGCAAACGTCCGTCGTTCACGGGCTGGAAGCCCGTGCCACGCACGGGCGGAGTGGCAACGCTCACGGGCAAGGATGCCCGAGCCACTTCAGATGCGGGCGGGACGCCCGCGCCACGTTGATCCGGCGGCTTCGCCGTCCACGGGCTGGAAGCCCGTGCCTCTTCAAGGCCGTCCGCGTAACTTCAGTTAATTACATGGATTTTTAATGACTTTCCGCCCTCGGTTTCTGGAGCGTTTTCAAAAAAATGGGTTTTCCAAACTGCCCAGAGATTATAAGAGGTTAAAGAGGTTATTTGTGTGCAGCCCCTGACGCCCCCCGGGCCAAGTCGTAGAGAGCGTAGCCGGCGAGCAGGTTGGGCGCGAAGGGGCAGGCCGATTTCCAGTCGCCGCGCAAGTGGGCGCGATGGACGATGCGGATGCGTTTCTCCGCACAGAACAGTTCAAAGTCATGGATTGTCACCGGATTGGTGGGGCGGCTCCCGAACCACGCCGTCGTGTAAACGGCGTTGCGCGGCTTGCGACCGCGCAACGCGCTGTCGAGCCGGTTTTTCCAGTAGGCGTGATTGACGAAACCGACAGTGACGTTGCGCGCCACGCGCAACCCCTCGACGATAGCCGCGCCCGGCGCAGGCAATTCCTCCAGCGTGCGGGAAAAGATCACCCGGTCGAAATGACCGTCGGGGAACCTCTGCATGAACCCGAGCATGTCCGCCTGGTGCGCGGTGACGCCGCGCCGCACGCAGGCCGAAATTTTGTCGAAATCCAGGTCTACGCCCACGGCGAACACATTTTTTGTATGTTGCAGGAAACCGAGCAGCACGCCGCGTCCGCAGCCGAGATCGAGCACGCGCGAACGCGGCATCACCCAGTCGGCGATGATCTGCATGTCCACCGAGCGGCGATGGCCTGCCACCGACGGCTTGCGGAGGCGAGCCCCCGCGCCGACGGGAACGTCGGCAGCCCCGGCGGGATCGGCAGGATCGGCGGAAAAAACGTGGACGGGATGCGCACTCATAGCGACACGGACAGGGAAACGGAAACGGTCAGGAAAGGACGGACAAACGCAAACGGGGCACTACCATCCGGCGACGTTCGCGGCAAACGCGGCCCGGTCCGCCGCCTTGAAAAACGCGGTGCCGGCCACAAACGTATCTGCGCCGACAGCACGGCATTCGGGGCCGGTGGCGAGATCGACGCCGCCGTCAACCTCCAGCCTGAACGTCAGCCCGCGTTCGGCGCGCCAGCGGTCGATCTGCGCGAGTTTTTGCAGCACGTCGCGGCGGAAGGCCTGCCCGCCGAAACCCGGTTGCACAGTCATTGCCAGCACGAGGTCCACCTCGCCGAGCAACGGCTCGATGGCTTCGGCGGGCGTGCCGGGGTTGAGGACGATGCCATTCCGGCAACCCAGTTCGCGGATGCGGCGCAGCGTGCCGGCGTGATCGTACACCGGCTCGATGTGGATGCTGACGAGATCGGCGCCGGCCTTGGCGAACGGCTCGATGTAGCGGTGCGGTTCGTCGAGCATCAGGTGCGTATCGAAAAACAGCCCGTCCGGCACGGCGGCGCGCAGCGCGGCGACCGTTTGCGGGCCAAACGTGAGGTTCGGCACGAAATGGCCGTCCATGATATCCAGGTGCAGCCACGGGATGCCGAGGCCTTTCACCAGTTGCGCGCTGTCGGCGAGCCGGGCGTGGTCGCCTGCGAGAATCGACGGAGCAAGGACGGATGCGTGTTTCACGGCGGAGAAGCTGAAAGACGAATCGCCCGTAATCCAATGACGAATTACAAATCTGATGTTACGCAGACGCCCGCGCCGGAGCAGTCGGAGGTCGGAAATCGGAAATCGGAAGTCGAAGGTCAAAGGTCGAAAGTCGGGTCTGCGCTTCGCGCTCTTCAAGGGATGCGCGCGGAGCGCGCGGTGATGTCTTGCGACTTTCCGACTTTGAGACCTTCGACCCTGACGCGGGCGAGACGCCCGCGCCACTTTCGGAACACGGGCAAGATGCCCGTGCCACTCCGGAATGGCGGCTTCGCCGTCTCACGGGCTGGAAGCCCGTGCCACTTCAAGGCAGTCCGCGTAACATCAGTAATGTAACTTCTGTTACTTTTTGGCCGGAGTGGTGGTCTTCGCGGCGGCAATGGTTTCCTCGACGGCGGCTTGGGCGGCGGCAAGGCGGGCGACGGGCACGCGGTAGGGCGAACAGCTTACGTAGGCGAGTCCGACTCGATGACAGAATTTTACCGAGTCCGGGTCGCCGCCGTGCTCGCCGCAGATGCCGAGCTTGATGCCGGGTCGGGTGGCGTTGCCTTTGGCTATGGCTATTTTGATGAGTTCGCCGACTCCGGTCTGGTCGATGGAGGCGAACGGGTTCTTTTTAACAATCTCGTTCTCCTGGTAGGCGCCGAGGAAGCTGCCGGTGTCGTCGCGGCTCATGCCGAGTGTGGTTTGCGTGAGGTCGTTGGTGCCGAAGCTGAAGAATTCGGCGGTCTGCGCAATCTCGTCGGCGGTGAGCGCGCCGCGGGGGACTTCGATCATCGTGCCGACGGTGTAGGTGAGTTTTACCTTTTTTTCGGTCTGCACGGCTTTCGCTGTCTCGTGGACGATGGCGACCTGGAGTTCGAGTTCTTTCCTGAAGCCGACGAGCGGGATCATGATTTCGGGTTTTGTCTTGATGCCTTTTTTCGTCGCTTCGGCGGCGGCTTCGAATACGGCGCGGGCTTGCATGCGGGTGATCTCGGGGTACTTGATGCCGAGGCGGCAGCCGCGGAAGCCGAGCATGGGGTTGAATTCGTGGAGTTCGTGCACGCGGGCCATGATTTTCTCGACGGGGATGCCGAGTTTCCGGGCGAGGTCCATTTGCTGCTCTTTCGTGTGGGGGAGGAATTCGTGCAGCGGGGGGTCGAGGAAGCGGATGGTCGCGGGGTGGCCTTTCAGCGCCTTGAAGATGCCGTGGAAGTCGGCGCGCTGGTAGGGGAGGAGTTTGGCGAGGGCGGCTTCGCGGGCTTCGAGGGTGTCGGCAAGGATCATCTCGCGCATGGCGTCGATGCGGTCGCCTTCGAAGAACATGTGTTCGGTGCGGGTGAGGCCGATGCCGGTGGCTCCGAAGGCGAGGGCGTTGGCGGCTTGCTCGGGGGTGTCGGCGTTGGTGCGGATCTGGAGTCGGGTGGCTTTGGCGCACCAGGCCATGAGTTGGGCGTAGTCTTTGTATTTTTGGGTCTTTTGCGCGGTTTTGTTTCCGTGGAGGAGGCCGGCGATGACTTCGGAGGGCGCGGTTTTGATCTGGCCGGCATAGACGGTGCCGGCGGTGCCGTCGATCGAGAGGTAATCGCCTTCGGCATGGGTTTGGCCGGCGATGGTGGCGGTTTTGCGGTCGTAGTCGATCTGGAGGGCGGCGGCGCCGCAGACGCAGACTTTGCCCATCTGGCGGGCGACGAGGGCGGCGTGCGAGGAGACGCCGCCGCGGGCGGTGAGGATGCCTTCGGCGGCGATCATGCCGCGGAGGTCTTCGGGCGAGGTTTCGATGCGGACGAGGAGGGTCTTTTCTCCTTTTTCGGCGGCGGCGACGGCGCGGTCGGCGTTGAAGTAGATTTTGCCGGTGGCGGCGCCGGGGCCGGCGGGGAGGCCGGTGGCGATGGGTCTGGCTTTCCTGATTTCGGCGGGATCGAAGATGGGGGCGAGGAGTTGTTCGAGTTGGTCGGCGGGGTTGCGGAGGAGGGCGGTGCGCCAGTCGATGAGTTTCTCTTTCTCCATGTCGATGGAGAATTTGAGCGCGGCGGCGGCGGTGCGTTTGCCGTTGCGCGTCTGGAGCATGAAGAGTTTGCCTTCCTGGATCGTGAATTCGATGTCCTGCACGTCCTTGAAGTGTTTTTCAAGGGTGGCGCGGACGTGGAGGAGTTCGGTCCAGGATTTCGGCATCTGCTTCTTCAGGTTGGCGACGGGTTCGGGGGTGCGTACGCCGGCAACGACGTCCTCGCCCTGGGCGTTGATCAAAAATTCGCCGTAGAATTCGTTGGTGCCGTTGGCGGGGTTGCGCGTGAAGGCGACGCCGGAGCCGGAGGTGTCGCCGGTGTTGCCGAAGACCATGGCTTGCACGTTGACGGCGGTGCCCCATTCGGTGGGGATGTTGTACTTGCGGCGATAGACGATGGCGCGGTCGTTCATCCAGGAGCCGAAGACGGCGCCGGCGGCTCCGCGGAGTTGGTCCCAGGGGTCGTTGGGGAAGACTTTTCCGGTGCGTTCTTTAACGAGGGTCTTGAAGCGTTTGACGAGGGCCTGCTGGTCTGCGGCGGTGAGTTTCGAGTCTTCGATGTCTTCGTGATAGGTTTCGTGTTTGTAGGTGTGGATGACGGTCTCGAAGGGTTCGTGGTCCTCGTTTTCGCGTTTTTGCACGCCGAGGACGACGTCGCCGTACATCTGGATGAAGCGGCGGTAGCAGTCCCATGCGAAGCGGGGGTTTTTTGTCGCTTTTTCGAGGGCGATGACGGTCTGGTCGTTGAGGCCGAGGTTGAGGATGGTGTCCATCATGCCGGGCATGGAGTCGCGCGCGCCGGAGCGGACGGCCACAAGCAGAGGGAAGCCGGTGGCGTCACCGAATTTCGTGCCCATGATTTTTTCCATGTTGCGGATGCCGGCCTCGATCTGGGTCTGGAGGGTGGCGGGGTAGGCGCGCTTGTTGGCGTAGTAGTACGTGCAGACTTCGGTGGTGATGGTGAAGCCGGGAGGCACGGGCAGGCCGATGCGGGTCATCTCGGCGAGGTTGGCGCCTTTGCCGCCGAGGAGGGGCTTCATGCCGCCGTCACCATCGGCTTTGCCGGCGCCCCAGGTGTAAACGTACTTGACGCCTTTGGTGCCTTTGTTGGAGGCGGTGCCTGCGGTGGAGGCGGATTTGATCGAGGATTTCGCGGCGGATCTGGATGCGGATGCCGCGGTCTTCTTGGTTTTCTTGATAACTGCCATGGTTGGATGTAGGTGCGGAAAAAAAAACAGAGGGTTGCCGGTTGCCCGGATGTTCTCTCCGCGCCCGGGCGCAGCGAAGGCGCACAGGCACGGAAAGGTTGAGACGCAATGCCTGCGCATACGGGGTGTCAACGGCAGAGGAGGCGCAACGCTTGTGCGGGGTGTAATTGAAAGTGGACAGGCCCCGGAGTGGCGGGAGTGGCGGTCATGAAATTACACAGAGCGGCACAGCCGCAACCGAATTGGGGACGTATTGTGTTGCCGGGTTCCGCATCAGCATTCTCACTGGCGGGAATTCTGGCGCGGAAGTCCGTCGCTCCCCATTTGTTCATCATGGTCATCTTCCTGCGGAAATTCCCGTCATCCTGGTTCCTGTTCATCGTTGTCTTCGGAGGGAGTCTGGCTCTGTTTGCCGGTTGCCAGAACTCCTCCTCGAAGACGTCCTCCGCTTCGGCTGGTGGCAACCAGGTGCTGGCGGAGCTGCCCCGTCCGCCCGTCAGTACGACGCACGACAAGGAAATCCGCATCGTTCTTGATGCAGCCCGCGCCGGCAAGTGGGAGGCCGCCGAGGAACAGATCGCCGATCTCAAGCGGCGCGATCCTTCCGACCCGACGGTGGATCGCATTTACAGCTGGATTTTCGTCGAGGCGCAACGGCGGCGCGACCGCTCGCTGGAGAACGAATTGCGCGATATCGAGTCCGCCGACACCCGTTTCACCAATACCTTCCAGGATTTTTTTACCGAGTCCAAGGCCCGCGGCCTCGACTTGCCGCAAAGCCTTCGCGAAGCGCTCGATGATGTGCCCAAGTCATCCGTCATCCCTCCCACTTACGGGCAGACGGTCAACCGTTCGGGCCCGCTCGTCGGCATCAACGAGAGCGAGGGGCCGATGGAGGCCTTGCTCAAAAAGCCCGTCACGCTCCAGGTCGATGACGTGACGCTCGAGTCGATCATTTTTACCGTCGGCAAGAGCACCGGCATCAACTTCGTCGCCGACCGCGGCCTTGCGCAGTTCCAGAAGAAACTGAGCGTAAACATGAAGGATGTGCCGCTCTCGCAGTTCCTCAATTACGTGTCGCGCCAGATGGAGCTGCACTTCGAGGTCGGCGACAATCTCGTGTGGATCGTCGATGCCAAGGAGAAGAAAAACCTCTTCGAGGAAACGCGTTTTTATCGCCTCTCGCGCGGTTTCGTGATGCCGGCCCAGTTCGGGGCGAGCGAGGTCAAGGAGACCAAGGTGACGGACAAGGACAAAACCACCACCACCACCAACCAGACCATTGAACAATTCGTCCGCGACGGCGCGCCCGCCTCACCCTCCATCGAGACGGCCATCCAGAGATTTTTCACCGGCCCGAAGTACATGATCGACTACGAGCGCAACATCATCGTGGCCACCGGCACGCGCGACCAATTAAAAACCCTCGAAAACATCATCCGCGAATTCGACCGGCCCGTGCAGCAGGTGCTGATCGAGGCCCGGTTCATCACCATCTCGGAAGCCGCCTTCCAGCAACTCGGCCTCAACTGGGAGACCAACCGCCCCACCACCTCGGCCCGCTCCGCCACCGATTACACCGGCATCTCCACCAACATCGGCTACGGCCTTGCGCATACCTTCACCAGCGTCTTTGGCAGCGACACACTCTCCGCCACCCTTACCGCCATCGAGCAGAGCGGCGAAAGCCAGACCCTCAGCGCCCCCCGCCTCACCGTCATCAACAACCGCCCCGCCGCCATCCGCGACGGCAAGACCCAGTACTACTACGAAGAATACCAGGTCTCGCAGACCATCCTGGAAAACCGTTCCACCTCCTCGCTCGCCCCGAAAGGCAAACCCACGAAACTCACCGCCGGCGTGTCGCTCGACGTGCTCGCCAGCATCGGGGGCGACGGCCACAGCATCATGCTCGCGCTCAAGCCCAGCGTCTCGCAGGACGTGGAACTCGTGACCTTTGCCACCATCAGCGACCTCGACGCCGACGGCAAGGTGGTGAGCACCTTCGACATCAAGCTCCCCCAATCCCGCGACCAGGAACTCTCCACGCGCGTCATCGTCCAGTCCGGCGAGACGGTCGTCATGGGCGGCGTGATCGAAAACGAGCAAAGCACGTTCACCGAATCCGTGCCCATCCTCGGCTCCATTCCGTTTCTCGGCACGCTGTTTCGTACAAAAACGGAAGTCAGCAAACCGCGTTATCTGCTCATTTTTGTCACGGCCACGTTGTTGTCCGAAAGCGGCGAATTCATCCGCTACAACACTGCCACCGGCGGGCGCGCCGCTGCCGCCGCCGCCGGCACCACCACCGTCGAACCGCGCCGACCGGGGCTGCCGCGCCGTATCCGCAACCGCACGCCCGAGGAGCCGATCTATTCGCCGGTCCCGTCCGCGCCCGCCGCCAACGAACCCCCGGCGCCCGCCGCTCCCGCCACACCCCCCCCCCCCCCGCCGCCGCCAGCCAGCACCCCGCCCCCGGCTGCTCCCGCGCCCGCCCCCGCTCCGCCCCCGGCTGCGCCAACTCCCGCGCCTGCGCCCACCCCGGCGCCAGCGCCCGAACCCGCGCCGAAGACGTCTTGAAAAACATCGCGATGCCGGACTCCGCCCTCAGCTCCGCCCGCCGGTTCCTCTCCGGGATCGCCCCGCGCCGACAACGCATCTCCATCCAGGCCGGCGACGCCACCGCGCGCATTCTCCTCACCCGCCGCGAGGTCTCCGGCCTGCGTATCGAGAAACTCGTTACCATCGATCTCGCCGCCGACGGCCTGCTCACGCCCGAGGAGATGGCCCGCCGCGTGGGCCAGATTCTCGACGGCATGCCGGCATCCGCGCCTGTCGCCGTGGCGCTGCCTTCGGGCCGCTCCCATTCGCAGATCATGGAGCTGACTCCCGGCGATACCCGCGCGCCCTGGCAGCTCACGCAGGCCGTGGGGGGCAGGCAGTTTGACCAGGTGCCGAGCATTTTCGATGCCCGCCGCCTGCGCGCCTTCGACAACCATGCGCACCCCGCGTGGGTGACCATCGCCCGCGAGGCGGACGTCGAGTTGCAACTCCTCCGCTGCGGGCTCGATGCCGAAAGCGTCACGCATGTGAGCAGCGCGGACGGCGCGCTCGCCGCCGCTTTCGCCGAAGTCTCCGCGCGCCCGTCCTCCGCCGTCCTGGTCGAACTCGGGACGGTCTCCGGCATGCTCGTCCTCATCGTGGACGAGCAGGTGGTCTTTTCGGCCGGCATCGACACCGGCGCCACGGCCTTCGTCGCCGCCCTCGCCGCCGACCTGCGCTGCCCGGCGGAGGAAGCCGAGATCGTCATCCGCCGCGAAGGCCCCGCCGCCGTCAGCGACAGCACGCCGAAACTCCGGGCCGTGCTGGCGCGCTGGAGCAACACCATCGAGACGCTCCTGCGCGAATACGCCCGCGAAACCGGCGCGGCCGATCCGCAGGCGTTGCTCGCCCTGCCGCGCTGGTTCAGCGGGTCATTGCTGGAGGACTACAAGGCCCGCGCCATGGTCGAGGTCCATGCCGGCGGCGACGCCTCGCAACGCTGGCCCGAGGTCGCGGTGGCGGGCGACGGCCGCTCCGTGTCGCTCGCCGCCTGCGCCATCGCCTGGGGCGTGGCGGCGATTTCCAGCGGACTCCGGCCCGCCCCCGCCAACCTGCTTCCGGCGGCCGCGCGCGAAGCCCGCCGCCTGCGTCGCCGCACCGGCTGGCTGCACGCCGCCTGCCTCGCGCTGCTCTTGCCCGGCCTGATTGTCGTCGGTCACGCCTGCGTCTCCCGCCTCGACAGCATTCACCGGAAGGAACAGCGCCTCGCGTTGCTCGAAGAGGCTCGCGCCGCCGGCCCGCGCCTGGCGGACGCCCTCGCCGCCCGCGAGAGCGCCTGGCTCGAAGCCGCCCCCTCGCTCTACCTGCAAAAACGCACCCGCGATCTGCTCGGCGGCGTCCGCACCCTGCGCTCTCTCCGCAACGTTGGCGGCGTGGCCCCCCCACCCCCCCCCCCCCCCGCCACCGCCGTCCCCCCCGCCGCCGCCGCCGAGGGGAAAGCCGATTTCTGGTACGCGGTCATTGCCGATGCCGAAACGTATGCGGGCGGCGCGCTTCCCAAAGGCACCCCCGCCGCCATGCCCGAAACACAGCTCCTGCGCGGCTGTTTTTCCCGTTCCGGCGGACTCGTCGTCGAGCTCAGCCTCGCCCCCGTCAACAGGGACCCGCTCGGCACGATCGGCGCGCTCGTCAACGCCCTCCGGACCACGGGGCATTTTACCAGCGTGGACATCCTGCCCGTGCGCGCGCGTCAGGCGCTGGCCGACCCCGCCGTGTTCGCGCCTGGCGGGGATTTCGCGCTGGCGCTGGAGGCCACCCCTTTCGAACACACGCTGCCCCCGCCCCCCCCCGCCGCCCGGCCGGGCGGGGGCAACGGCGGCAGCCGCAGCCGGGGAGGGCTTTTCGGTCCATGATCCTTTACAGCCAGCGCTTTTTTTACGCGATCGTCGTGCCGCTTGCCGGTGTCCTGCTGACCCTCGCCATCGTTCACCGGCCGCTGGTGCGCCGCGAAGCGGACATCGACCGCAGGCTTGCCGAACAAAAAGCCGCGCTCGTCAGTGCCGGCCACGGCGCGGACCCTGCCGAACAAAAACGCCAGGCGGACGCGCTCGCCCGCGAGACCACCGTCCTCCGCGAGATCGCGGCCGAAGCCCGTTCGCTCGATCGCGCCCCGCTGGTGCGCGCCCGTCAGGACGAACCGTTCCAGTTGATCGAATTCGAACAGGAACGGGCCGCCGCCACCCAGGCGGCACGGGCCGCCGCCGCCAGGGCCGGAGTGAAACTCGCCGACAGCGCCTTCGACATCCTTGCCGACACGTCGCTGAGCCCTCCGCAGCCTCGCCGCCGCTGGGCGCAGCTCGAACTCGCCCGCATCATCTGCGACCACGCCATCACCGCGAAAGTCGCCACCTACGAGGCGCTCCCCGTGCCGGCCACCCGCGAGATGCGGCTCGATGCCGATGGACCGCTCCTCGCCGTGGAAATCCTGTTTTCGGCCAGGGTCACCGGCAAAAGCGACCGCGTGCAGGTTTTTATCGAGCAACTCGCTCTCGGCACGCCGACGGCGAACGGCGAATGCCCCCCCCCCCCCCCCCCCCCCCCCCCCCCCCCCCCCG
>JAISAX010000322.1 GCA_031266495.1 Opitutaceae bacterium | reverse complement strand
GGCCGGTTGCCCGGTTGTCTTGATACGATGGATACGGGTGTATTTTGTTTCTTGTTTCAGCCTTCTGGTTTTCAGCCTTCGGGTTTTTCTGTCTAGCGCCGTCGTGTCCAGTAAATGATGAGGCCGAGGGTGGCGGCGAAGCCGGGCAGGGCGAAGAGGAGTGTGTAGCGGAGTTGCGCGATGCGTTCCTTGCCGAGCGTGAGTTGGTAGCGCTGGATGGGGCGCGCGGGGATGCCGAGTTGCGCGTCGCGGTCGATCAGCCAGTTGATCGTGGAGAGGATGAGCGAGAGGTTGCCGCCGGCGGCAAGGCGTCCGTTGGCCACCCAGTCGGCGCCGCCGTAGGTGACGATGCGTCCGCCGCGGATGCTGAGGGCGAGGTTGGCGCGGGCCGTGGTGCGTTCGGAGGCGACGGCGACGGCGAGGGGGCCTGGCATGTCAACTTCGGGGTCGTAGCGGGGGGGGGTCCGGGGGTTGCGGTAATCGCGTTCGCCCCAGGCTTCTTTCGTGGTGGCGAGGAGCGGTATGGTGTTGAGCGCGGGGTCGAGGTCGCCGCCGAGGGGGCGTACCTGGCGCGAGGGGCCGAAGCGTACGGTGATGCGGTTTTCGGAAATGAAGCGGGTGATGGGGTGTCCGGTTTTGGCGGGGCCGAGGATGAGGTCGCCGGTGTCGCTTTGGCCGATGCCGGTGGGGTCGATGACGAGGACGTTGTCCACAAACATGCCCCAGTCGTAAAAGAGCATTTCCAGTCCGTGCGCGTGGCCGGGGGTGAGGAGGGTGAGGAGGCGGCCGGCGCGGTTGGTGAGGTATTGGCGGAGGGTTTCCTGTTCGTTCTTGTCGTAGCTGCCCTGGGGGGCGGCGATCACGACGAGGGCGGCGTCTTGCGGTATCCGGGGGGTGTTGTTGAGGTCGAGGGTTTCGAGTACGAGGCCGCGGGCTACGAGTTCGTCCTTGAGGAGCGAGATGCCGCGGATCGGGTCCACGTCGTCGAGTCGCATCTCGCCGTGGCCTTCGAGGAAATAGATTTTTTTCTTTTCCGGGTTGGTGACGTTGAGAATGGCGGAGGTGAGGGCTTGTTCGCCTTTGAAGGCTTTTTTTTCCTGGTTCCTGATGTCGTAGAGGTCGTTGAGGACGATGGTCTGGGGGTGGCCGTGGCCTCCGGGGGTGGCGGGTGTGGCGGGCGTGGCGGGTGTGGTGGGTGTGGCGACGAGGATGATGTTGGGTTGTTCGATCCCCCAGGCTTCGGCGTCGCGGCGTTGTTTGTAGATGTCGAGATACTCGACGTGGATGGGGTGCTCGCTGGCTTTGGTGGCTTCGGTGTAGTCGCGGAGGAGGTGGGTGACGTCCCGGTACGCCTGGGTGATTTCGTCGTTGTCGGCGTCGGGCGCGAGGGTGACGACAATCGTCACCGGCGCGGGCAGCGTCCGGATCCAGGCGAGGGTTTCGGGCGAGAGCGAGTGGCGGCGGTTTTGCGTGAGGTCGAAGCGCCATCCGTGGTTGATCGCGAGGTAGTTGAGGCCGCCTGTCAGCGTGAGCACGAGTACCGCCTGGAGCAGGAGGTTGATGGTGCGGAGCCAGCGGGCGCTGCGAAAGGATAGGGACATGGTCGGGAATGGCTGATGGCTGAATGGCTGAAAAATGAAAGGGCTGAAATGGCGGAGGCGGAAGGCGGGGGGGGGGGGAGCGTTTTGTCAGGAGTGCAACTGGCGGGCTTCGACGCCGAGGACGCTGAGGAGGAGGGCGAGGGCGGCGCCGCTGGTATAGAAGAGGATCTGCCGCGTCTCGACGACGCCGCGGGTGAAGTCTTCCTGGTGCTGGAAGATTTGCGCGTAGTCGATGATCTGGCGGACGGGGGCCATCGCTTCGGGTTTGAGCAACTCAAGCCCGGCCGCGTACCGCAGGCCGACGATGATCGTGAACAGGATCGCAAAGGCGACGGTGGCCGCCACCGCCTGGCTGCGAAAGAGCGAACTCGCCAGAACGCCGATCGCCACAAACAGCATCCCCGAAATCGCCACATGGATGTATCCGCCGGCCAGCGCGCCGTAGTCGATAAAATGCGACGCTCGGGCGAAGTGGTGCAGTATCCAAAAAAACCCTCCGGTCGAAATCCACAGGCCGGTGTAGAGCAGCCAGGCCGCCGCGTATTTGCCAAACACGACTTCGCCCGTGGTGACGGGTGTGGTGAGCAGGGTTTCCAGCGTGCCCAGCCGGCGTTCTTCGGCCAGGCATTTCATGGTCAGCAGCGGCACCATGAAGAGCACGGGTATCCAGAAAAGCTGGAAAAACACCGGGGCGGGCGAGACTTCCTGCATGGTGACGCTGTAGTTTTCCAGAATGCCGGCGAAGATGAAGCCCATGAGCATGAGAAACAGCACGGCGGCGATGTAGGTGCCGGGGCTGACGAGCAACATCCGTAGCTCGTGACCGAAAATGGTGAAAAAATGTTTCATCGGGAAATGCGGAGTGCGGAGTGCGGAAGGATTGGAGTGCGGGGTGTGGAGTACGAAGTGTGAATGAATCGGAACCGGAGTGTGCAGTCGGCGGCGGCGTGGGTCAGCAGTGCGGATCAGTGGCGTGGATCAGCGGTGCGGGTCAGAGGCGCGGGTCAGAGGCGCAACACCTGTTGGGCGTCGTCGCTGATCTCCCAGGTGCGGCGGGTGGCGGCGAGGAACACGTCTTCGAGTGTCGCCCGGCCGGGCGCGAGCGAGCGCACGCGCAGGGCGGGTTCGCGGACGAGCGCGGCGAGGATGCGCTCGCCGAGGTCGGGGAATGGCGGCGTGGTGCCGGAGCCGGAGTGCATTGGCATTGGCATTGACGGAGTCGGCGGACCGGCAGACGGCGAGTCGGCGGACGGCGAGGGGGGGGGGGGGGGGGGGAGGGCGGCAGCGGCAGCAGCCGTGGCAGCGGCAGCGACAGCAGCCGTGGTGGCGGAAGCGGAGGCAGCGGCGGTGGATGAAGCGGCGGAGGCGGCGGAGGCAACGGGCAACGTGAAACGGATTCGTCCCCGGTAAAACCCGTCGGGCGCGGCGGCGCTGGGCAAGGCGAGCGCGAGACCGGAGTCGATCCCGGCGAGCACGCGCGAGACATCGGACGGCTCGCCGGCAAACTCGATATCGTAATGCGCCCCGCCGATCAGGTCGCGCCGCAGTTCGGCGGGCGTGCCGGTGGCGACGAGACGCCCCCCGTTGATGATGAGCACGCGGTCGCACGTCATCTCGATCTCGGGCAGGATGTGGGAGGAAATGATCACCGTCATGCGTCCGCGGAGGCTGGCGATGAGGTCGCGCACGATGAGAATCTGGTGCGGATCGAGGCCGATGGTAGGCTCGTCCATGATGATAACGGGCGGCTCGGCGAGGACGGCCTCGGCAATGCCCACGCGCTGGCGGAACCCCTTTGAAAGTTTACCCAGGATGCGGTGCCGCACGCGCTTGATGTCGCACAACTCCAGCACCTCGTCGATCCGGGGACCCAGCTTGCGGCGCGGCACCTCCTTGAGACGCCCGCGATAATGCAGGTACTCGGAAACGCGCATATCCTCGGGCAGCGGATTGTTTTCCGGCATGTAGCCGATGAGGCGCTTCACGTCCCCCGGGCGGGTGGCCACGGGCACGCCGCACACCTCGACCCGCCCCGCCGAGGCCGGCAGGTAGCCGGTGAGGATGCGCATGGTGGTGGACTTGCCCGCGCCGTTGGGGCCGAGAAACCCCACGATCTCGCCCCGCGCCACGCTGAACGAAACCCGGTTGACGGCCGTGACGCCGGCATAGGTTTTCACGAGATTTTCCACAACAATGGCGGAGGCAGTTTCGGACATGGCCCGGAAAACTCACACGGACAGCCGCGGAAGTGAAGCCTGCTCGTTCTCTTTCTCTTTCTCTTTCTCCGGATCGTTCTCTTTCTCGTTCTCGTTCTCATTCTCGTACTCCGGATCGGAATCGTTCTCGTTCTCGTTCTCGTGCTCGTTCTCCTACTCCGGATTGTGCTCCGGATTGTGTACCGGCGCGTCTTGCGAGTGCCGAAGCAGGAGTTCGATCCCGATCCCGAACCGGAGAAAGAGAACGAGAAGGAGAACGAGAACGAACCCGATCCGGAGAACGAGAAAGAGAACGAGAAAGAGAACGAATCCGGAGTGGCGCGGGCCGGCCAGATCTATGGTTGCACATTTTGGCGACATGGCGGTTTGCCCTTGTGGACGGTTGCCGACCCGGATGGGGATGGGCATCTCGCGCCACCGCCGCCCGCGGGACGCTTCCGGGATACCCCGCGAGCCTCTCCCCCGCAAAAGTGGCCCGGAAGGCGTCCCCCGACGCCCTCAACCCGACCATGATTCAACCCGTCCAGTCCCATTCGCCAGTTACGCGCCACGACGCGCACCATGCCGAACGCGTCCGTAACCCTGCGCCGCCTCCCGTTCAGGCCTCCGGGGCGCCCCGGAACCCTGCCCCGCGCCTGGTTCGGACGTTCGGGGTGCCCCGAAACCCCGTTCCACGTCCGGTTCAGGCTTCCGGGGCGCCCCGAAACCCTGCCTGACCGCCAGACCGGACCACCGTGCCTCCCCGGCAAACACAATCCACAATCCAAAATCCAAAATCTGAAATCTGAAATCCGAGATCTGAAATCCGAGATCTGAAATCCGGAATTTCCCCTCCACATCATGAAGACATCACCAAACCCAAACCCCCGGCCAAAGCCGGTCCCCGGCCCCGCGCCCCGGTTCCGGCGGACGCCGCTCGCCTTCGCGCTTGCGATCGCCGTCGCCGCCCTGCTGGCCCCCCCCCTGGCGCCGACCGTCCGCGCCACCCTCCTCACGGCGACCGGCATATCGAACCGCGGCTTGGGCCTGTCCGGTTCCGCGTCCGGTGCGGGTGCGCTCCTCACGGGTTATTTTCTCGACGAAGGGACCACCAGCAGCGCGGTTTACTACTACCAGGGGCTGGACGCGGAGGACCCGCAGCAAGGCCCGGTGACGGAGACCATGAAACTGCTCCCCTCCAACAACGGCGAAGGGACCAAGGAGTTTGGCTGGTCGTCGAGCATAATATCGGTGAGCCTGCTGGAAGACAATGCGCTCGTCGGAGCAAACAACGTTGAGGGCAAGGAGACCAACAGCGGCGCGGCCTACTACTACAAGGCGCTGGACGAAAAGAACCCGGCGGACGGCCCGGTGACCGAGACCATGAAGCTGATCGCCTCCGACGGCGTGGCGGGCAAGCAGTTTGGCCTATCGGCGAGCCTGTCGTCGAACCCGTCGGGAGACAACGCGCTCGTCGGGGATCCCTTCGCTATCGGCAACGAGAACCGGACCGGCGCAGCCTATTACTACAAAGGGCTGGATTCGATGGAAGGCAACCACACGGGCATCGCCGGGTTCGACGGGCAAAACATTACGACCGAGACCATGAAGCTGATCGCCACCGACGGCGTGGAGAACGACTACCTGGGCCAATCGGTGAGCCTGTCGGGAGACAACGCACTCGTCGGGGCCACCGGCGCTACCGGCAAAGAGAGCCAGAGCGGCGCGGCCTACTACTACCAGGCGCTGGACACGGTGAACCCGCAGGACGGCCCGGTGAAAGAGACCGTGAAGCTGATCGCCTCCGACGGCGCGGCGAGCGACTGGTTTGGCCAATCGGTGAGCCTGTCGGGAGCCAACGCGCTCGTCGGGGCTATCGGCGCTTACGGCGAAGGGGCGAGCCGCGCCGCAGCCTACTACTACCAGGGGCTGGACACGGTGAACCCGCAGGACGGCCCGGTGAAGGAGACCGTGAAACTGCTCCCCTCCGACGGCGCGCCGAGCGACTACTTTGGCAGATCGGTGAGCCTGTCGGGAGCCAACGCGCTCGTCATGGGAAACACCTTCGATTACGACAACCGCACCAATACCGACACGGCCTACTACTACCAGGCGCTGGATGCGGTGAACGATAACCTCACGGACCTCGACGCGCTTGAAGGCAAGAAAGCCACCTATGAAACCGTGAAGCTGTTCACCACCGAAAGCACGACGCTGGGCTACTATACTTTTAACTCCCCGGGGAGCCTGGATGGCAACCGCTTCCTCATGGGCAGCGTGAGTTCCGACGGCAAAGCATACGCGAACGACATCCGCGCCTTCACGACGCTGGACGCCGGCACCGCCACCGGCACCACGCTGGCGACGAGCGGCCTCAGCTTCATCTCGCGGACCGACTGGATCATCGGCAAGGAAACCGCCAACAACACGATCATCCTCACCGCAGGCGACACCGCCGACGTCACCCACGCCGACAAAGCCATCTACATCGGCCAGACCGCCGGAGCCGACAACAACACCCTCCACATCGAAGGCACGCTCACCGCCACCACCATCTATGTAGGCGCAGGCGGCAGTGACAGTACCAACACCGGCAACACCCTGCGCCTCACCACCGCCGCCCTCGACACCCTCGCCATAGGCACCCTGTATCTGGACGCCGGCAATTTCCTGGAATTCGAAGACGCCGCCCACGCCATTGACCACGAAGACGTGCTCACGCTCCTGGACGGCACCATCATACAAGTGCGCGGCAGCAGCAGCGAAGGCTGGGACCCTCTCACCACGGACAACGCCGCCACACTGCTCGTGAAGACGTACACGGAGGACGGAGCCGGGGGCATCTGGACGCGATTCACGCCATTTTCCGTTCCCGCCGTGCCCGAACCCGCCACCTGGGCCGCGCTGGCCGGACAGGCATTGCTGACCTTTGCGGCGACGCAGCGCCGACGCCCCTTGCGCCCCAGGCGGGGCGAATGAAGAACGGACGTTACGCGGAACGGCCGTAGGGGCGTCGCTTGCGACGCCCGCGCCAGGCGGAGAGAATTGGCGAATCTCCCGATGTGGACAGGTCCTCGCGGGCACCGCAAGCGAAGCCCCTGCGAGAGGAAGGCGAGAGGGCGGGAGGGCGGGAGGGCGGGAGGGCCGGAACATTTATTTGAACGGCAGACCGGAACCCCCATCGTGTGAGGCTGACAATACACACGAGGCAGACACTACCGTTCCGCCCCCATTCGCATTATCATGAAAATCGCGCGTATTTTTTTCGCCATGCCAGCCGCCACCGCCACCGCCCTCGTACTCGCCCTCGCGACCGGTTGCAGGACCGTTGATGTAAGCAGCCGGGGAACCGGCGACATGCGGGCCGTTTACCAGTACGGCGAATTCGGCATGTTGCTCAACGGCACCGCGCCCGCCGCCGCCGCCGCCGCCGAAGCCGCCATCAAGGAACTCGACCTGTACGCAGTCAGCAAGAAACTCGACACCTACGACGCCGAACTCGCCGCCCGCACGCGCAAGGACCAGAAAGTGACCATCGCCATCAACGAAGTGAACAGCCGCCAGACGATGATCCGGATCCGTGTCGGCACGACGGGCGACCTCGCGATATCGAGGCAAATCTACGACGCCGTGGAGCGCCACATGACCACCGGCGAAACCCCCGCGCGGTAGAAGAAACCATGATTGGAATCTGGCACGCGACCTGGCCGATCCTCATCTGGATGCTGACGAGCGTGCTCACGCTGGTCGGCATCGCGGGCGTGGTGATACCGGTATTGCCGGGCACCACGCTGATACTCGTTGCGATGGGCCTGCATCAAGTTCTGCTGCCGACCTCGGCGCCCGGCTGGTGGTGGAGCGGAGCCATTGTGTTGATCTGGCTGATGTCGGTGATCGGGGATTTTGTGAGTGTGATGATCGGCACGAAGTGGTTTGGCGGCACGAAGTGGGGAGCAGCGGGGGCGACGGGCGGGGCGCTGGTCGGCATGTTTTTTTCGCTACCGATCCTGCTGCTCGGCACGATGCTCGGAGCGATGGTGGCGGAAAAACTGGTAGCGAAAAAAGACCTGCGCACCACGATGCTGTCCGGAGCGGGAGCGACCGTAGGGTTTCTGGTCTCGACGGTTGTGCGTCTCGCCTGCGCGCTGGGCATGGTGGCGGCTTTTCTCCTCGGCGTCTGGCAGGCGGCGTAGCGACATGCCTCCGTGCATGCCGTGCCGTGCATGCCGGGCTGCCTTACTGCCGGGGCGCCTGGCGCTCTTCGCGGTAGCGGCCGGGGGCCATGCCGCAGGATTTGCGGAACACCGCCGAAAAATAATACTCGTCGCGCCAGCCGCACAGCGCCGCGATTTCCTTCAACGTCAGCGGCGAATGCACCAGCAACGTCCGCGCCCGCGCCACGCGAACCTCGTTCAGGTAACCGACCAGCGTGCGTCCGCGCAGCCGCCGGAAAAGGTGCCGCAGGTGATCGCCGCCGAGTCCCGCGCCCGCCGCGATTTCGGAAACCGGGCCGATCCTCGCGTAATGCTCCTGCACATACCGTTCGGCCGCCCGCACATGGCGCTCCCCCTGCCGCGTCCCGGCTCCCGCCTCCGCCCCCGCCGGCGCGTGCCGCCCGTGCGCCTGTTCGAGCAACTGCAACAACACCGCCGTCGCCCGCAGATTCAAGAGGGCCGCGCGGCCGGGCGTCGGTTCATGCGCCCCTTGCGCAAGAAGCTCCATCTCGCCCCGTGACACGGCATCGTCCATGCGGCCAATGTGCAAAGCCCCGGTCAGCCGGCTGCCGTCCGGAGCCTGGAGCTGCACGCAACAGTCCTCGCCGCCGGACTCCATTCGCTGGTCGTGGCGGGTGCGGGGAGCGTACACGATCACGTCGCCCGCATCGAACGCCAGTTCGCGCAGGTTTTCCCCCCCGGTTTTTCCCGCCGCCGCCGCCCGGCTGACGATCCGCGTGACGCCCCTCCCCGTCGGATGAAAGACGATCTCGATGCTTTCGTGCTCATGCAGCGGGCAATAATAGCCGGTCGCCACCGGATGGCGAAGCCCCGTCGTGTGCCGGAGCACGGCGCCCGTCACGAGTTTTTTTTGCAACGCCTTCCATGAGGATGCCGGCTGCGTGTTGCCGTTCATACGCGCTGTCATGCGCGCTGTCATGTCCGGACGGGGCGGTCCTGCAAAGCCGAATTTCACAAACAAACGCCAATACCTCCGCTCGCCTCCGCCCGCCGCCGGCGGCACGTTGCCCCGGCATGAAAGACATCTCGCAAAAAACTTCGCAAAAAACCTCGCAAGACACCTTGCGAACAACCTCGCCGGTCGGCCTCAGGCTGGTGTTTCCCCGCGGATCGGAAGTCATTGCCGAGCCTTTTTCTCCCGCCGAACCCGCGGCGGACGAAGTCCTCGTCCGGATCGAACGCTCCCTCCTGAGCACCGGCACCGAGACCATCGCCTATGCCCGGAAATTCGATCCCGGCACGCACTGGGATAACTGGGTGCGGTATCCGTTTTATCCCGGCTACGCCTCTGTCGGGACGGTGCTCCGGGCAGGGAGCGGAGTCGGCGCGCTGAAGCCCGGCGACCGCGTCGCCTCGCGCACCAGCCATGCGTCCCATATCGTGCGCAAGGCGGACGACTGTTTCCGTGTGCCCGAAGGCGTGGCGACCGACGAAGCCGTGTGGTTCGCTCTCGCCAAGATCACCGGCCACGGCGCGCGCGCCGCCCGTATCACGCTTGGCGATACGGTGGCGGTCATTGGCGCCGGCCCCATCGGCCAGATGACCTGCCGCTGGGCGCTGGCCAGCGGGGCGGAGCGCGTGATCTGCGTGGACATGGCCGAAACCCGCCTGCAAATGGCGGCGGCGGCGGCCGGAGTCATCCCGGTGCTCGCGCCCGCCAGCGAAGCGCTCGCCGCCGTCGAAAAAATCACCGGCGGCGCCCGCCCGCGCATCGTGATCGAATCGACGGGCAACGCCGCCGTCCTCAAATCCGCCTTCGGACTCGTCGCGACCGAAGGCACGGTTGTCCTCCTCGGCGACACGGGCAGCCCCGGCAGCCAGACGCTCACCGGCGACGTCATCACGCGCGGCCTCACGCTCGTCGGCGTGCACGACGGGCGCAACTCTCCCGCCTGGAACAACCCCCTGGCGGCGGCCTGCTTTTTCGAGTTCGTGCGCGGCGGACGTTTCCCGCTCGCCGGACTCAACACGCACCACTTCGCTCCGGCGCAATGCAAGGACGCCTACGAACTCGCCATCAACGACCGCACCCGCACGATGGGCATCCTCTTCGACTGGCCGGCCGCATAGAGGCCGGAGCGGAGCTTCGATTCCCGATCATCGACCAACCCATTGAACAGAAGGTAACGGAAGGAAACGAAGATGTTTTCGACCGCTTCCGGCATCATCTTCGTTTTCTTCGTTACCTTCTGTTCAAAACTCCGGAGCCTTAACCCATGAACACCTCTTCCCCCAAACAATCCTTCACCTGGTGGTCGTTCGCCAACCGCGGCGTCGAACCGGAGGCCCTGCTCGCCGGCGCGGCCCGGATCGGCTACGCGGGGGTCGAACTCATCGACGAATCCCTCTGGCCGCGCGCCCGCGACCACGGCCTGGAGATCGTCACCGCCAACGGACACGGCGCCATCGAAAACGGCCTCAACCGCCGCGAGAACGCGCCGCGCATTCTTGGCGAACTTCGCGCCAGCATCGCGAAAGCCGTCGAGTGGCGCATCCCGGTCCTGATCTGTTTCAGCGGCAACCGGACCGGAGCCGGTAACGGGAATCCCGATACGAGCCGTTCCGGAGACGCCGGCGGCCTCGCCATTGCCGCCGAAACCCTCGCCCGCATCGCCCCCGAAGCGGAGCGGGCGGGCGTGACGCTTGCCGTCGAGTTGCTCAACAGCCGCGTCGATCACGCCGGTTACGAGTGCGATCACACGGCCTGGGGCGTGGCGCTCTGCGAGCGGGTGAATTCGCCGGCGGTGAAACTGCTCTACGACATCTACCACATGCAGATCATGGAGGGAGACCTCATCCGCACGATCCGCCGCGACCACCGCCGGTTCGCCCACTACCACACCGCCGGCAACCCCGGTCGCGGCCCGATCGACGGCGGGGCCGCGCTCCCGGACGGCGCTGCGTCACAAGAAATCAACTACCCCGCCATTTTCCGGACCATCCGGGAAACGGGCTACGCCGGATTTGTCGGCCACGAGTTTTTTCCCGGTCCCGACCCGCTCGACGACCTCGCCCGGGCGCATGCGTTGGTCGCCGCGTCCGAATAGCCGAGCAGCCAGCCTGCGATGAACGCCGCCTGCTTCTCGCGAATTTCGGGGGGAAAATGAACGTGATCGCAGTACAAGTCTCGCCCGTCGGGAGTCGTGGCGAGATTGAGCGTGAAGGCGTGCAGGTCGATCGACGGCACGTCGTGCGTTTTCATGACGGCATCCGCCGCGTCGTTGTAAGCGTGAACGTCGGCGGCGAAGCGATGAAACCCCATGCCAGGCTTGTTGTGCACCGCCTCATCGCACGGCGTCGTGCGAACCCAGACCGGACTCGGACGAAGCTCGCCGACGACATCAAGGATGGCGTGAAGGTTAGCCGAATAGTCGGCGAGCGGGGTGAGCTTCGCGCCGGTGGCGGGATCGGTCTTGATGTCATGCAGCCCGCAGTTGAGCAGCAGGATGTCGGTATCGATGCCGCCGCGCGTCTGTTTTCCGCGTAAAAAATCGAGCACGCGTGTGGAGTGCCCCGCGTTGGCCCCCATCGGAAGATCGAGGTTGCGCAGCGCCTCCCCGGCCCCCTCACGATGGATGACCCGGATGCGGCCGCGCAGGTATTTTTCGAGAAACGGAGCGTAATGGACAGAGATGCTGTCGCCGATGATGTAAAGTGAGCGCATGTGAGTGAAACCGGATGAAGTGTCGAAACGCGGAACCAAGACCAGGATCATGCGCCAAGCGCCGCCCCCGGCGATTCATTCGCAACGGCGATCATTTTCAGCCCGGGAAACCGGCTCGCGGGTTTGTTTTCAGGGTGCCCGACCTGATCGATCAGGACCTTTCGCGTATGATTTCCCTATGGAGCGGCGTGTTTTGAAAGGCCGCAAAAGAGTGGCCCACGAAACACACGAACGGACACGAAAAAAAAGGCAGAAATCCGATGGTTTTTCTTTCGTGTCATTTCGTGTGTTTCGTGGGCTCCTCTTCTGCTTTGGTTGCGACTCCGCCGCTCCAGGTTCTCCGTGTCAAATCGAGTACGTTATTTGTGCGCGGCCCCTTGCGCCCCTTGCGCCTCTTTGCACCTCGTTTTTCCGGATTTCTCCCGGTTTCCGGCAAACACGCTATCGAGGTTTCCCGCCAAGGCGTGGACGGGCGGAACGAACCACGTCCGACCTCGTCGGTTTCGTCGCGTTTTCCCCAGGCGTATTGGCTGCCGCCTGATGGTCCCGGCGGATTTCCGCCAGAACCTGCAACTGGTTCGCGCGCCCGTACCGGACGTGGGTTCGCATTGCGCGCTCCGCGCGGTCCGGATCGCGCGAGAAAATTTCCACGAGCAGCGTGCGGTGCCAGCCATCGGGAACAGGCATCATCCTGGAACTTATCCAGTTAAAAAGAACCAGATGCCGCCGCCATTGCCGATCGACCTCCCTGATGAGAAGATCGATTCCCGTAACCTCCGCCAGCGCCGTGTGAAACGAACGATGCAACTCCATGCCCTCGCCGGAATACGTTGCTCCAGCCTTCATCATCTCGTCCGCCCTCATGGTGGCGTCCACCTTGTCGGCCAGATCGAGCAGGCGCGGCTCGTCGCAAGGATGAAGTACCTCGGCCACCTCGCGGGCGATCTGACACTCAAGCGCCTCGCGCAAAACATGTTCGCCGCGTGTGCGCTCCGGCGAAATCTCGCAGACCCGGGTGCCATACATCGGCGCGCTCTCCACCAGCCCGTCGCTTTCCAGCCGCCACAATGCCTCCGTGATTGTTGACTGGCTCAACCCGAACCGCGAGCACAACTCCCGGCGCACCAGGCGTGCTCCAGGATGGAGTTTCCCCGCCAGAATCTCGTGCTGCAATTCATGATACAGTCGCACGGCGCTGGTCTCGAACGGTTCATTCTCTCCGAAATCGGTATGGCTCAGGTTCATTGCTTTGGACAGTGAATCAATGTGCAACAATCGATCATGTCAACCAGGGGGGGGGGGGAGACTATCCTTGCGCAGCCTCTTCCGTCGGCCTGCCTGCCAGATTTTTTCCGGATTCAAAACTTTTGGCTTGCCTGGACGGCCTTTGATCGATCATTCCATCCACCCAATATGCTATCCGCATTTCTGACGCCACGCGGGCATGACCCCCTGAGCCGGTCCACCATCAACGCCTCCATCCGCGTCTCGCGAGAAGTGCTTGAACGCCTCGGCATCCACTTGCCCGCCTTTGCCGGCTGGACCCCCGCCCGCTGGGAAAACACCGGACCCGAAGCCGACGAAATCCGCGACTGCGCCCTCGGCTGGGACGTCACGGACTTCGGCAGCCGGAAATTCCACGAACTCGGGCGCACCCTGTTCACCATGCGTAACGGACTCCCGTTACACAAGGACGCGCGTTACCCGAAACCCTACGCCGAAAAATTCCTGATCGAGCCGGAAAACCAGCGCTCCCCCATCCACTACCACCTCAACAAACGCGAAGACATCATCAACCGGGGCGGCGGCAACGTCATCGTCGCCCTTCACCGCATCGGCCAGGACGGGATGCCCGACGCCCGCGGCGCCGCCATCAACGCCTCCGTGGACGGCGTGCGCCGGACTTTTGCCGCCGGGGAAAAAATCCGCCTGCGTCCCGGCGAAAGCATCGCCATCCCGCCCTCCACCTTTCATCAATTCTGGGCCGAGGAAGGCACCGGACTGCGCATTGATGGCGTCGGCTACACCGTGAGCGGAGAAATTTCCACCGTGTGCGACGATTACAATGACAACTGTTTCATCGACGACTGGTCCGCCCGCTATCCCGAAATCGTCGAGGACGAACCGCGCGAGACGTATCTGTGCAACGAATACCCGCGCGCCACCCTCAAATCCGCCGCGTCACCCGCCCGCGAAATGGCCGCAAACTGAACTCCCTCCCCCCCCCCCCCTCTCTCTCTCTCTCTCTCTCTTTCACTCCACTCGCGCACATGAACATAAAAGGACAGACAGACCTCTCCGCCACCACCGCGCTTCCGACGCCGGAAGAAAACCGGAACCCCGAACTCCGCCGCACGCGGCCCGATTACATCACCTTCATCCCGAGCGGTGACAACCCCCGGATGCCCGACGCCGCCAACGAACACTTCCTCGTGTTTCGCCGCGCCGACGACTCCCTTGCCGCCGTCTGGACGCAATCCGGCCACGAAGGCCAGTGCAACCAGCACATCGCCTTCGCCGAAAGCGACGCGCATGGAAAAACCTGGACGAAACCGCGCATCATCGCTGGCGCGGATTTTTGTCCGGAAACCGGCAAGGGAATGTGCAGTTGGGCCTTCCCGCTCGTGAGCAAAACAGGGCGCATCTACGTCCTCTTCAGCCAGCACGCCGGCGTGAACGACCTTTTCACACACACGACCGGCTGGTTCGCGGCGATTTTTTCCGACGACAACGGCGCCACATGGTCCACGCCGGAGCGCGTCAACCTGCCCCGCAGCGAATACGACAACCCCGACGAAACCATTCCCCCCAGCGGAATCGTATGGCAAAAACCACTACGCTTTGGCGGCGCCACGGACGGCGCCGCGAACGGCACGGCGGGCGCGCGCGGCGGCGGACGTTACCTTGCCGGACTGACGCGATGGGTGAGTCCCTCACGGATGTCAGCCACCAGCAAACACTGGTTTCACTATCCGAGCGTCGTGGATTTCCTGCGCTTCGAGAACATCGACGACAACCCGTCCGCGGGCGAACTGCGCGTCACGCTCCTGACCGCCGGGAAATCGCTGCGCTACCCGCCGCCCGGAGCGCCCGACTCCACCGTCCTCCAGGAACCCACGCTCAACGCGCTCCCCGACGGACGCCTCTTCACGATCATGCGCACCGTCGCCGGGCACCCCGCCTGGAGCCTGAGCGCCGACGGCGGCGAAACCTGGACCCCGCCCGAACCCCTGCGCTACGGCGACGGCCTGCCCGTCATCGCGCACTCCATCAGCCCCTGCCCCTGCTACACGCTCGACGCCGCCGCGGGCGAATACGTCTTCCTTTACCACAACCACGACGGCCACTTCGGCCCGTGGATCCCCCATAGCAACGAGACGCGACGTCCCATTTATCTCTCCTTCGCAAAATACGCCGGCGCAGCCGCCCGGCAACCGCTCGTGTTCTCCAGCCCCGTTTCCTGGTTCGATTGCGACGGCGTGAACCTGAACAACCGCTGCGACCTTGCCATGTATTCGAGTTTTGAATTCGTCGATGGCAACCCCGTCATCTGGTATCCGGATCGCAAGCACTACCTCCTCGGCAAAATCATCGCCCCCGGACTCCGCCAGAACGCCGTCTTCCCGCCTCCTCCCACGCAACAGCAACAGGGGTGAGTGTGTGTCTGGGGGTGGGTCGGTGTGGGGGTGGGGGGGGGGGGGGGGGGGGGGGGGGGGGGGGGGGGGGGGGGGGGGGGGGGGGGG
>JAISAX010000304.1 GCA_031266495.1 Opitutaceae bacterium | reverse complement strand
CGCCGCCCCAAATCACCCCACACTTGCCTCGTGCGTCCCATGCGCCTCCAATTACCCACCAAAAACACGCTACCCTTCTCTCCGATTACTTTTTCCTGTCCACGTTTGAAATATCCGGGCTAGGAACAACAAAGGAACAGAGGAAGAAACAACGGACCAAGGCAAGCGCCGGACGGTTCAGGCGCAGGCCCAGACAAGGGGTAAAGCCGGAGAGTGCGCGGGAGGGGAGGCACGAAGGGCTTCGCAAGCGAAGCCCCTACATGCGGCGTGGGCTTTTTCTGCCAATTGCCCGCTCCGGGAGCGGAGTGGCGGAAGGAGCGGGAGGGAGGCGGGGGAGGCATGGCGGCGGCGCTTCGCGCCGTCCACGGGCGATTTGGCGGATTGTCAGTAAAAGATCGTGTCACGTCGATCCGGCGGCTTCGCCGTCGGCGGGCGAGACGCCCGCGGTACGCGGAGAGGCAGCGCTCACGGGCAGGGATGCCCGTGCCACGTCGGATGCAGGCGAGACGCCCGCGCCACTCCGGAACCTGTCCAGAAATTGAGTTGCGTGCCGGTGGTTCAGAAAAATCGCCATGCACCGCCGGCATCGGCGTTGCGGGTGAGGGTGTGGGTTTCGCCGGTGGTTTTTTCAGTGAGAACGAGGCCGTTCGGGTCGGCATGGGCGAGCGTCCATGTCTCGGTGGCGCCGGGGCTTTCCAGGGCGGTGGTGTCGGGCGCAGGCGTCTTCAGGTGCCAGCCGGCAGTGGCGCCGGGGTCATCGACACAGATGGCGTGGACGGCGAGACGGTCGGTGGCGGGGGTTTTGTCCGTCCAGCGGACGAGGAGGCCGCTGCCGGGTTTGCCTTCGCCGAGCTGGTTGGGAAGGGGATGATAGGCGTCGTGGACATACGAATACATGGGATAGGCCATCATGTTGCCTCCGGCCAGGTGGAAGAGCTTCATGCCGGCGTTGCCGCGGCGGGCGACGAGGCGGTCGGGGCGGACGAGCTTGAGGTCGAGGGCGTTGTCGCGGTTGTTGAGGAGCCAGTGCCAGGTCGTCGTCACGGGGACGTCGGCCCGGATGCGGTCGATCACGAAGAGGGCGTGCGTGCCGCAGAGGAGCCAGAGGCGGGTGAACTCGGCGAGGGGCGCGCCATAGAGCGCGGCGGCTTCGCTGGCGATGGCCGTGACGCGTCCGGCGCGCGCGAGGAGGGTGCGGCGTTCGTTGCCGGAGGGGCGGGAGGGGTCGGAGGGGCGGGAGGGGCGGCCGCCGCGGGTGACGGGGGCGTCGGGGCGTCCGGTGGCGTGATCGAAATGGCGGCGGGCGGTGCGGGTTTGTTCGAGTTCGCGGTTGATGTGCTGGTCTTCCTGGAGGTTGAGTGCGCCCCGTGCGGGGCTAATGGAGTATGAAGAATGTGGAATGGAGAATGAGGAGGATGCTTCGCCTGCCGGGTTCGGGCATTCGTCATTCTTCATTCTGCATTCTTCATTAGCGGGCGGAACGCTCGCGCTAAAGGTGCAGGTGTTGTGAGTGTTGGTGCGGGCCTCGAGTTCGTGGATGAGGTTGCGGTAGCAGGAATGGCCGGGATCGACGAGGAGGCGCTCCTGGTTGTGCACGAGGATGAAGCTGTTGAGGTCGCCGTGAAGGTGGCCGGGGCCGTGGAGGGGGTCGGGCGCGCCGTGGACGGCGAGGATGGTGCGTCCGCCGTCTTCGGGCCAGGCGTCGCGGGCGAGGACGTCGCCACAACTGAAGCCGGCGGCGAGGCCGATGGCTGCTTCGGGCGCGGAGGGGGGGAGGGGGGGGGTATCGAGGGCGGCGGGGAGGAGGGAGAGCGTGAGGAAACCGAAATCGTTGACGAAGCCGAAGGTGGCCTGGTCGTGCGGTGGCTGCTCGATGCAGGGCGATGTGTAATGGAGTTCGAAGAGCCAGCGGGCGAGGCCGGCTTCGGCGGGGTGTTTTTCCCGGGCGCGGGTGGCGATGTGCAGGAGGAGGTCGGCGGAGGCGCGGTAGAGGGCGGCGGAGTCGTTGAAATTGGCAGCGCGGGGACGTGGATACGCACCCCAGCCGCTGAGGGGCTTGTTGTAAAAATGGGAAGCGGCATCCCAACGGGGTTTTAACGCATAGGGCGCGAGGGGCAGGGTGGCGTCGAGCGCGGGCGTGTGGCGGGCGAGGGCTTCGCGGGCGAGCATGAGGGTGTAGGCGGCGTAGTTGCCGTACTGGAGGGACTCGCCGTAGGAGCCGTCGGGCTGGAAAATATCCACGCAGCGCCGGAATTCGGCGGCGGCGCGGTCGAGCGCGGCGGTATCGTTGATGACGGCGGCGGCGGTGGCCAGGCCGGCGTTGAGCACGCAGCGCCAGTTGGCGAGGTGGTTGCTGTCGTCGAGCCAGCGCTGGCAGAGCGGGATGGCGGTGTCGCGCAGTGTAGTGGTGAGTTCGCTACGTTCGGTATCGGTAAAAATGTCGGGGGCGAGGTCGAGCGCGGCGGCGACAGCCCAGGAGAGGTGGGCGGTTTCGAGGTGGCCGACAGGCGGGTTTTTGGTGTGGTTGCGGAAGGCGGGTCCGACCCAGTCGGCGACCGGGCGGCGGGCAATGGCGAGGGTGTTGGAGCGAAGCCAGGCGTCGAGGGCGGGGGTGGGCTTCAGCGCGTGGACCATCGCGGCGTCGGTGAGGTATTCGCCGATGAAGTGCCACCAGTCGGTGGTGGTTTCTCGGGTGGCGAGCGAGGGCGAGGCGGCGCGGCGTTCGGCGCGGTTGACGAGCGTCCAGAAGAAGGCGCGGGCAGGATTTTGGGCGCGGGCGGCGGCGAAGGCGGTGCGTTCGGTGTCGGTGAGGAATAGTGGCATGGTGGGAGGAAATTTAAAAGTCAGGGGAGGTTCTGAAAATTGAACAGAAGGCAACGAAGAGAACG
>JAISAX010000284.1 GCA_031266495.1 Opitutaceae bacterium | reverse complement strand
CCGCCCCGCGCCGCCCCCCCCCCCGCCCGGCGGCCGGCCCCCCCCCCGCCAGGCGCAGGGAATATGGTATGGAGGGAGGGAGGAAGGAAGGAAGGTTTATTCGAGTGAGGTCTGGATTTTTAATTTTTAATTTTTAATTCTTAATTTCCCGCCACCGGCGGGCTAAAGGGGGCGTTTCGGATCGACCACGAGCACGAAGTCGAACTGGAGAATGCCTGGCGTGTTGGGATCGAATTTTTCGCTTTCGACCGCCGAGATAAATTGCGAGTCGCTAAAACCCTGGATCAGGCTGCGGACTTTTTCGTAAGAATCCTGGCTGACTCGCGACACCGGATTCTTCACGTCGAGAAGACGTCCGCTGACATGCAGGCGCACGGTTTTGTTGTCATTTGCCGAGGCCACCGCCTGGCCTCCGCCGCTGCTGCCAAACATGCTGCCGCCACCGCCTCCTCCGCCACCGCCGCCTGCGCGCATCACTTCGAACTGGTCGAGCCAGACGTCTCCGGTCTTTTCGAGACGACCCTGGAGATCGGAAAAGAAATTGATCCAGTTGGACTTGGTTTCGGCCAGGCCGTGGATGGCGTTCACCCGCGCCCGGATGCCCTCGATCTTGCGCAGATTCGCATCGTTCTTGTCCTGGATCACCTGAAGCGGCAGCACCACATCGTTGAGCCGGCCGAGTTGCTTGTTGAGACTCAGGCCGAGCCGGATGGTCTGGATTATCGGCGGCACAAACGCCAGGAGAACAATCGCCGCCGCCGCCACGATCCAGGTGGTGCGGGCCTGGAATTCGAGACGCTTCCGGATCGACGGTGGCACCATGCCGAGGATTTTTTCATCCTTGGCCAAGGGCACCGCGAGGCCGACCAGCGTCGGAAGAAGCGGAGCCACCTGGGCAGCGTTGGCCGTCCTCGCGGTCGTTTTGACTGCGCGAAGAGGATCGAAATTCTCGACCGGCATTTTCAACCGTTCACCGAGCTGTTCCGCCAAGCCGGGAATGAGTGAACCGCCACCGGTGACCAGCAGCGCTTCGGGCTGCGCGGCCCCGCTCTGGCGCCGGTAGTTAACCGTGGATCGGGTGATGTCCAGAGCGAGGCGGTTGATAAAGGTCTGGACGGCATTGTTCACCGCCAGACGCGCCGGGGAATGTTCAGGCAACTCGCTCTGGCCGCTCAGGACCTGCACCTTGAGGGCCTCGCTGTGCGAGAAGTCCTGATGAATCTCGTCCGCCACGAGCTGGGTTATCGTGTTTCCGGCATAAGGGATGGTCCGGATGAAAAACTTCTGCTGCTCGACAAAGACCAGATCGGTGGAACGGGCGCCGATATCGACGATGATCGCTCCGCCTGCGAGTTCGGGATAGCTCGTCCGGAAGCAGCGCAAGGCCGAGACGGTGGAAGCCGTCACGTTTTCGACCGTAAGGCCGGCTTCGGCCACGGCGCCGCAGATGGCCTCGACCACGTCGAGCTTGGCGGCGGCCAGCATGACTTCCATGTCGAGGCCGTCATCCACAACCGTCGCATGATCCCAGACCACTTCGCTGAGCGGGTACGGGATGTTTTGCTGGGCTTCGAAGGCGATGATCCGCTCGCGCTTCGATTTGTCCACCGCCGGCGTCTTGATGAACTTGGCCAGCGTGTGGTGACCGGGAAGGGCGAGGGTGACCGGGCCGGAAAATTTTTCCCGCTTCACGATTTCGGCCAGCGATTCGCCGAAAAAGCGGGGCCAGTCGGCTTCCTGGGCGGCGTCGGGATTGAACGTGTCGAGCGCCAGACGTTCGAGAGTCAGCCGCCCGGCTTTATCTTTGGTAAAGAGGCCACAAGCGACGTGGCCAGCGCCACAATCAACGGCGAGAACTCGAGGGGATGCCATAGGGGGAGATTGAAGGTGGTGTCGATTTCAGAATCACCGGATTGCAGCAAGAACAAACTTGCGACAACGCGATCAAAGTTGTTCCCGGCGGAGGAAGGTTGGCGTTTTTTTGCCGGAATCCGTCAGGAACGGAGTGAGGTACTGGGGCTGCAAAAGCCCGTCGTTGGCCCCGGCCTTGCCGGAGATTTCGGTCATGAAGGTTTCCGCATTCGGCAATCCGGTGGAGATGGCGGCGCGGCCCAGCGACTCCCGCGGCACTTCCGCGCCATCGACGGCGAGCGAGACCAGATAATATTTCGGGTTGGCCGGCACACCGTCCCGTTTGACGATCTCGGGCGGCAGGTAAAAACGCACCCAGGAACGTCCGTTTTCGAGCGCGATTGTCTCCGCCGAACTGCGGTAGAGCTGGATGCGCTGCTCCTTGTCTTTCGGAGTCGGCGTGACCTCGACCGCGAGGTTGAGCGTCACGCGCACCCGGTTGAGAAAGCGGTCGGGACCGCTTCCGGTCGCCCTGACGTTAAGCTCGACTTCGCTCTCCAGCCACTGGTCGGAGGAGCCAGGCCCGCGCACCTTGTTGAATTTCACATTGCTGACCTCCACTGTTTTTTTGCCGCCCTCGGCTCCGCCCGGAGCGGGCTGGGCAACGGCGGCGGCAGCAGCAGCAGCAGCAGCGACCACGAAAAACGGAACTATCCGGCGAACGATTTGTGGCAATTTCATGGGGATATTCGCAAAACCATTGAGGAAGCTCGCACGCTCGTCACGCTCAAAGATTCATCTTGCGCAAAGTTTGTTGCGCGCGCCGTCCGCATCATGTCCTCGCCGCCACCATCACCGCTTCCGTCCGTCGCCACCGCCGCCGCCGTTCTCTCGCACAAGATCGCCGTCCTCGTTTTTATCGAAAACAGCCGCGGCGAACATCTCCTCATCCTCCGCGCCCGCCAGCCCAACGCCGGCACATGGAGTCCGGTCGGCGGCAAGCTCGAAACAGCACTCGGGGAATCTCCCTTCGAGTGCGCCGTCCGCGAGACACGCGAGGAAACCGGGTTCGGGATCGAGTCCGCCGACCTCCATCTCTTCGCCATGATCGCGGAAAAAGCCTACGAGGGCCAATCACACTGGCTCCTTTTTCTTTTCCGCTGCAAAAAACCTCTCCCGCACTTGCCTACCGATATCAGTGAAGGTCGCTTCGGTTTTTTTTCCCGCGCCGAACTCGAAAAGCTCCCTCTCCCAGAAACCGACCGCACCGCGCTCTGGCAGATTTATGATCGCCACCGCCACGGCTTCGTCGCCCTCCGCGCCAACTGCGCGCCCGGGCGCCCGCTCGCTATTACCACCGAGCAGGTCATCGGCGGGTAGCGATGGGGGGGGGGGGAGGGGGCGACGCGGCGCGTCGTCCACGGGCTGGAAGCCCGTGCCACTTCAAGGCAGTCCGCGTAATTTCAGTTCGTCATGAGGATCACTCCCACTCGAATACACCGGTGGCGGTAGCGGTTGCGTCAGGGAGGTCGCCGCTGGCGACGGCATGGGTGCGGATGGTTACCATCGCATAGTCGCCAGCGAAATTTTCCTCTTCAAAGACGAGATCCAGTGTGACGGTTTCCCAGACCGCGTCTCCGTCGTGGGTGACAATCCGTTCAAAACTCAGGCGGTCCGTGTTGGCGTTCAGGGATTCGTAACGGAAGTTTTGCAGCAGGGTATCGTCCGGACGAAACAGGGTCACGCCTCCGGTAACGGCATCGGTGAGCCGAAGTGTGGTGTTCGCGTCAATCACCCGGTCCGCCCGCGACGGGGCCGCCGTCGCCGTCGCGGTGAGCGGGGCGGTCTTCGCAGCGGATGTGCCGGTGGTGGCGGCATTGATGGCGGTGGCGGGCGTTGCGGGCGCGGCGAGTGTCACCTTGCGGGAGGGCACGGGACGGTTGGCGGGGTTGTCCACGACAACCCAGTAATGTCCGGCCAACTCCGTGATGCTGGTTCCTTTGGGGGTTTTTAGCGAGAGCGCGGCCTTCGTCGCGCCGGGAATCGCGGCGGTCTTTCCGTCACGGTTTTCCCAATACCACTGGTATGTGAGTCTGGCCGTGCCGGTCGCCTTGACCGCGAGTTTGACGGGCTTGCCTTCGACCAGCGTCAGGCCGGCGGGTTGTTGTGTGATCGTGGGCGGTTCGATGACTTTGATGGCAATGGTTTTGCTTTTGGCTTTGCCGGTGACTTTGCCCGCGCCGTTGGTCACTTGTACGGTGTACTTCCCGGCTTTGGTGATGTTGGTGAGGGTGAGGGTGTCGGTCGCAGTGTCGGTCGTGTGCGTGGCGAGGGGGGTTTTGCCGTCGAGCAGCCATGTCCATGTGAGCGGCGGGGTGCCGGTGCCGTCTTGCAGCGTGGCGGTGAAGGTCACCGGTTCGCCCGCGCCGGCCACGATGTTTGTCCGGCTGGCGGTGATGCTGGCGATTTTTGGCGGGGTGATGAGTTTGATGTTGGCAATCGTGCGCTCGGTGGTTCCGGCGGGGTTGGTCACGCGCACGCTGTAAAGGCCGTCTTTTTTCGCGGTGTAGGTCGCTTTTCTGGCGGCGGGTTCGTTGATGGGGATGTCGTTGAGCAACCATTGGTAAGTGGGTTTGGCCTTGTTTTTGGCGAGTTTGACGGTGAGTTTCGCGCCTTTGGCGGCGAGCGCCCAGGTGATGTCTCCGGGGGGGGGGGGGGGGGTGTCGATTT
>JAISAX010000254.1 GCA_031266495.1 Opitutaceae bacterium | reverse complement strand
CCCCCCCCCCCCCCCCCCCCCCCCCCCCCCCCCCCCCCCCCCCCCCCCCCCCCCCCCCCCGCCCCCCCCGGTTTCCGTTGTGTCGATTCAGGGTTGTCGTTGCGGCCAGACGGTGAATTGCTCCGTCACGCCGCCGACCGTGCTTGCGAGGGTATTACCGCGCAACGTGAAGACATCGTCCCCGACTCGCACTTTGCCGTCCGCCAGCACCACCGGTAGCATCACTGGCAGCACTACCGGCAGCGGCACCGGCGTGTCGTCGGCGGTAGTGCCCGCCACCGGACGCAGGACAGCAACAAAATCCATCCCGGCGGATTTTTCCCGGTTGCGCACCGTGAACTCGATCGCGCTGCCGGGTTTGCCTTCGTTGGCGCCGCCCGGCGCGTAATCGCGTCCGCGTCCGTGCATGTACGCCTCGCCAACACTCGTATCCAGTTCCGTGCCGTTTCCGTTTTCGTTTCCGACAACAATTTCCAGCCCGGCTTTCGGACGGCACAAAAACCATGCTTCTCCCCCCTCCCCCCGTGTTGCGCCCGCTGCCGCGCTCGCGCCGCCGTTGGCACGCGAGAAGAGGGCGGCGCCGTCGCGATTGTTGAAGTGCAGGCGCCAGGCGTACGAATGCGCCGCGCCGTCCGCCGGTTCTTCGAGGCGGTCAAAAATCACAAAATATCCCGCCTCCCGCCCCTCCCGCCCCTCCCGCCCTCCCCGCGCGTAAATCACCACGCGGGCGATGCGCTTGTGCGGCTGGCCGTAGGCGCCCGTTGCGTCGCTCGCCAGCACGTCCACCGCCCGGCCCTCGACGGCCAGCGTGGTTTTGGCGACAGGCTGGCCGTTCATCGCATGGCGCGCCTTCCCGCCGCCGGGCAGCAACTGGCTTTTGCCGTCAATTTCCACCGTGTTTTGCGCGCGCGTGCTCAGGTCGTAAGTCAGGTGTTTCGGGCTTCGATAGGAGAACGAGCCGGGCGATACCACGAGGTATTCGCCGTGCGCGGCCAGCACGAACGAGTTCCGGCAGGCGTGATGATGCGTATACCTGGTTTTTGTCGGTCCGGCGTTGTTGAGCGCGAGCACCACGCCGTTGTCCTCCCAGCCGGAACGGATAAAATTGTCCCCGCTGTCAAAGGCCGCCACGCGGGGCAGGCCGAGCGCGGCCGGCGTTTTTGCGGGCGGCAGTTTTAATGCCAATCCCGATCCCGATCCCGCTCCCACTGCCGATCCCGATCCCGATCCCGCTTCCGATCCCGCCCCGGATTTTTGCAGGAACAGGCGGCTTTGCCAGCTTTCGCCCTCCCCCCTCCCCCCCTCTCTCTCTGCCTGTGCGGCTTCGGGGTCGTCGTCGGAAGCCGCGAATGCGGTGCCGAGCCAGCGCGCCAGGCCATCGCCATAAACGGCGGCGAAGAGCGTCGCGACGTCGGACGGGAAACGCCCCCAGTGGGAATTGTCGTGAAAATGCGAACGCATCGGCGAAAGGCGCGCGCCTTTTTTCCCGCGGAAGTGGAAATAATGATACGCCATCCAGCGCGACGATTTTGCCAGCGGCGCTCCGTCAAAAACCACCCGCGATTGCGCGGGCGTCATGGCCAGCGAGGCGAGGAAAAGCGTGCTCATCGGATAACTGAAATACCCCGGTCCCTCGCCGTAACTCCCGTCCGCCTCCACGGTGGAATCCACATACCAGCGCAACTTCTTGACGGCGGTTTGCTGCGCGGCGGCGTCGCCGAGGTAGCGGCTCATGACCAGCGTTCCCGTCCCGATGACCGCCGTCCAGTTGTTGCGGCGCGCGGAGCGCAGCCAGGTCAGGCAGGGCTTCAGGGCTTTGGCGGCGAGGGCGGCGTCCATGTCGGCGATTTGTGCCGGTGTGAAAAGATCGGGCGAGGCGGCGAGGGCGTTCGCGAAGGCGAGGCCGGTTTGCGCGGTTTCGAGGCCAGCTTTTTTCCCGCGCAATTCGGCGTGCAACCAGAACCCGGGAGGCAGCGCGGCGATGTGCGTGAGGTGCGTTTGCAAAAACTGTCCGAGCAATTCGTGTCCGCTGAACATGCGCGTCAGCGAAAGGCGCGAGAGGTCGCGCAGGCTGTAGATGTAGCGGCTGGCCGCGAAGCCGGTTTTCTCAAAATGCCACTGGTTGACGATTTTTGTGGCAAACGCCGCCTCCGCCGTCCACGCCTCGCGTCCGGCGGGCGTGGCCGCAAACCACTCGCCGAGTTTTACGAAATCCGGCGTAGTTGCCCACGGATGACGCGATACGCCGGTTTGCGCGGGGCGCGCCGGTTTGACGACAAACTCCGTTGTTGTTGTCTCGCGCCAGTTCCCCGGCTTTTGAATACCGGGATGATCAAACACGGGGCCTTTGGCCACCTCGGACATGGTGTTCATAAGAAAAGGAGACAACAAAGAATCCCCCCGGACCGCAAGCGGTGACTCAGCGGTCGAAGGCGGGGCTGCCGACGGGGGTTGTCTCGTCGGCGGGGACATAGCCGGCCAAGTCGCGGTTGACCTCGGCGCGCATGATCTCGCTCACCTTCTTGAGCGCTGCATGGCCATCCACATACAATACGCCAATACGTCCCTGATGTGGTTTGGGCACTGCTTCGGTGAGCGCAGTCTTTTTGCTTCCGAGAACGGATGTGTCGAGCCAGCGATTGTCGTTCACTGCGCTGCACAGGTCGATGCCATAAACATGCCGACTGGGTTGTGTCACGATGGAAAATGGCCTGGAGGAAAGGTAGGCATTGAAGCCGTGTTTCCATTTTTCCGCCGTGCAACCCATGCCTCGCTTGGCCAGCTCCGCGGGCGTCGGGTTTCCGGTCATACCCAGGTAGGGGGCAAAGGTGGTGTGAAGGTTGGGTTCGCCGTAGGCGGATTTGGGAAAGACGTCCTTGCTGTCCTGTAAATACAGGCGCAGCGCGATCCCCCATTGCCGCATCGTAACCACACATTTCGCGGCGCGGGCTTTTGTCCGGACGTTCGCCGCAACAGGGATGATGATCGCCGCCAGAATGCCGATGATGGCGATAACCGTCAGCAGTTCGACCAGCGTAAAGGCATTTCGGATACGACTGGCGCGACCTGCGCGCGCGGGGTTTTTTACCGGGGTTGGTGGCATCTGTTTTGTGTTTGTGTTC
>JAISAX010000146.1 GCA_031266495.1 Opitutaceae bacterium | reverse complement strand
GGGGGGGGGGGGGCCCCGCCGGCCGGGGGGGGGCGGGCCCGCGGCCGGCGGCCGGCCCCCCCCCCGCCGCGCCGCCCCCCCCCCGGGGGGACGCGGAGCGCCATTGGCCGCTGATGGCGAGGCCGGCGTGGAGCGCCAGGGAGGCGAGGAGTGCGATGAGCAGGTCGCGGGACATAGGGGGGGGAGGGAGATTCGTCACCGTCCGGTGGCGCGCCAGGCGGTCTCGATGGAGACCTGGTTGATGCCGGCGTGGCGGATGTCGTCGAGGACGTGGATGAGGTTGCCGTAGCGGGCGTGGTCGTCGCTGGACACGAGGACGCGCGGGCTGGCGGCGGTGGCGCGGTAGTGTTCGAGGCGCGGTCGGACTTCGGCGAGCGGGATGTGTTCGCGGTTCCAGTACGCGCTGTCGTTGGCGGTTACTTGCAGGATGATGGTCTCGTCGTCGGCGGCGGTGGCGGGCGCAGTCTGCGCATGGGGGAGGGTGACGGGGATGGACTGGATCTTGTCGAGCGAGAGGGTGAAGAGGACAAAGGTCGCCAGCAGAAAAATGATCACGTCGATCAGAGGGATGATCTCGATGCGGGCCCTGTGGGAAAAGCCTGAAGGCTGAAGGACTGAAGGCTGATGGGCGGATGGCGGATGGTTGAATGCCGGGGAGGTCATGGCGGTTGCGGTATCTTTAATCGGGTTATGGTCGGGTTATAGTCGCGTGTTTTCAGCCTTCAGGTTTTCAGCCTTCAGCCTTTCCCCGGATGCGAGTCTCGAAATGGACTCGGGTGAAGCCGGCCTTGCGGGCTTCTTCAATGACGTAGCGGACCTGGCTGCAGTGGGCGTTTTCGTCGCCGTTGATGAGGAGGCGGGCGTCGGGCGTGGTCTGGCGCAGGGCCTGGAGCTCGGCGAGAAACTGGTCGAGGGTCAGAGGGCGTTTGTCCCAGCCGAGCGTGCCGTCGTCCCGGATGGTCAGCGTGACGGCAGGCGCCGTCGGGTCGCGGTCGCGGGACTCGCCGCTGGCGGTGGTGGTTGGTAGCGTGACCGGGAGGCCGCCCGACTTGTTGAGCGAGAGGGTGAACAGGACAAAGGTGGCGAGCAGGAAAAAGATCACGTCGATGAGCGGGATGATCTCGATGCGGGCCTTGCGAGGCGCCGGGGCGGCGGCGGGAGACTGGAAAATGGCGGACAACGTCTGGAATGCGGGATGCGGAGGGCGGAATGGCGGAAGACCGGGGGGGGGGGGGAGGGGGATCAGCCGTCGGCGGTTTCGTTTTTTTTGAGGATGAGTTCGAGGGCGTTGGCGGCGTCGGCGATGGCGTGGCGGGCCTGCTCGATGCGGGTGTTGAGGACGTTGAACGGCAACAGGCAGATGATGGCGATGCCGAGGCCGCAGGCGGTGGCGATGAGGGCCTCGCCCACGCCGCCGGTGATCTGGCCGGCATTGGCGGCGATGTCGCCGCTGCCAAGCGCACCGAAGGTGTTCATCATGCCCGTCACGGTGCCGAGCAGGCCGAGCAGCGGCGCGATGGTGATGCAGGTGTCGAGAACGGCGATGCCTTGCTGGTAACGGGTGAGTTCCTGGTTGGCGGCGCGGGTGAAGGCGTTGGAGAGCGAGTGCTCGCGGTGGGTGAGCGCATGGACGAGGATGCGTGCCACGTAGTCGCGGCTCCGGCGTCCGAAGGCGACGGCTCCCTCCGTATCGCGCGCCTCGACTTTTTCGAGCATGGCCTCGACCACCTCGGGCTGGCGGCGGGCGTTCTCGCGGAGGAGGAAAATCGCGCGTTCGATGACCGCCGTCACGGCGATGAACGAGACGAGCAGGATCGGCCACATGACCGGTCCGCCGTGGGCAAAAAGCTCCATCGGGGTCTTGCCCATGAGAAATGCCAGTGTGCAGGTGGTGGTGGTCGCCATAAGAGTCCTTTGAAACGGTATTGGCTGAGACGGGGTTTCAATAAAAAACGCCAAAACGCGCACGATTGTCATCCGCTGGCGGAGTCGCTGGCAAATTTGTTCCGGACCGGAGCCGAACAATCGCTTGACGGCCGGCGATAAACCGGAACTGTCATCCGCTCCACTACACGCCCTCATCGTCTAGCGGTTCAGGACAGATCCCTCTCACGGATCAGACCGGGGTTCGATTCCCCGTGGGGGTACCAGTTTAAAAAAAATCCCGGAAGCCTTGCCGCTTCCGGGATTTTTCGTTCATGCGCGAAGCCCGCGAGGACCTGTCGCAACGGGAGATACGCCAATACTGACCGCTTGGCGCAGGCGTCGCAAGCGACGCCCCTACAGTCGATCCGCGCAACGTCAGGGTGTAATTTCCGGTTTTCAGCTCCACCCTGAAAAGGCAGGCCGCTGTGAGAGGCCGGCCTCTCACAGCCGGGTTTTCCGGAAAAAGCACACGGAGGGCTGGCGGGCGCCCTTGCCGAGGCGTTTGACGCAGGTCCAGCCAGGGGGCTGCAACCCGAGTTCGCCCGGCATCTCGAACACCACGAGCGGATCGGCCCCGGCCGCGAACCAAGCGCCGGCCTCCATGCGGGCGAACAGACGCGGGCCGGTTTCCGGGATGATCCCGTAAGGCGGATCGACAAAAACGAGATCGGGCGCTTCGCCGGGCTGCGGGGACCAGGCGAGGGCGTCCATGGTCACGAGCCGGAGAGCGGCGGGCTCGCGCCGGACGCTGCGGGCGACGGTTTTGATGTTTTGGACGATGCAGCGGGCGGCGCGGTTGTTTTTTTCGACAAAGACGCCGGCCAGCGCGCCGCGGCTGAAGGCCTCCAGCCCGTAGCCGCCGCTGCCGGCGAACAGCTCGACGAAGCGCGCGCCGGGCACAC
>JAISAX010000060.1 GCA_031266495.1 Opitutaceae bacterium | reverse complement strand
TAAACCCTCTCTCACCCAACCCGTGTTGTGATTATCAACCCTCCTCCTCCCATGCCTATCCCGCCTTTTCATCACGCGTCTCATAACCACCAAATGGGAAAAAAATTCCTGTTCCGGCTCATCGTAATGATGCTGCTCTGCTCGGCGTTCTCCTTGGGACACGCGCAAAACGCCTCCACACCGGACGCCGCCTCCACCGCCGCGCCGGATGCCGCGCCCTCCGCGCCGGACGCCGCCGCGCCCGCCTCCTCGGAACGCGGCGCCATCGAGGGGCGCGTGTATAACCCGGATACCCGGCGCTACCTCAACAATGCGCTCGTCAGCATCCCCGCCCTCGGCGTCTCCACGGTGACCGACCAGGACGGCAATTTCCGCCTCGGCGGCGTGCCCCCCGGACGGCAGCTCATCCAGGTGGAGTATGAGGAACTGAATCCCGTCTCGGCCACCGTGACGGTGCCCGCCGGGCAGACCGTCATCCGCGACCTTGAGATGAAGCTGAGCATCGTGCAACTGGAGGCCTTCACCGTGTCGGCGGATCGCGAGGGGCAGGCCGCCGCCACCCAGGCCCAGCGCATGGCGGTGGAGGGCCTCTACATCATGTCCGCCGATAATTTCGGCAACGTCCAGGACGGCAACATCGGCGAATTGCTGAAACAACTCCCCGGCATCTCCGTGGAAACCCTCACCACCGCCGGCGGCGGACCGATCGGCGAACCCGGCTCCATTAGCATCCGCGGCTCGGATGTGGCCGCCATGGTGACGCTCGACGGCAACGCCCAGGCCAGCACCTCGCTCAACGGCGACCCCGACCGCGCCTTCACCCTGCGCGGAATCAACACCGACATGATTGACAGCATAGAGGTCGCCCGTGCCCCCACCCCCGCGCATCCGGGCAACAGCCTCGGCGGCGTGGTAAACTTCACCACCAGGAGCGCCTTCCAGCAAAAAGGCCGCCGCGCATCCCTCGATGTCCAGTTGAAACTCCTCGCGGAAGAGTGGGGCGTGGGCAATCACTACAAGGGCAACACCTCCCCCTCGCGCATACTCTACCCCGCCCTGTCCTTTTCTTATTCCGAGGCATTTTTCCAAGACACCGCGCATCCGTTCGGCGTGAACTTCACCTTCCGCACCAACCGCGTCGGGCGCACCGGCGTGCGCAGCAGCATCGGCCCCAGCACGACCCCGGCGCTGCCTTTCGGCCAGGAAAACTCCCCCGATTATCCGGTCGCCAGCCGGCAACTGACTTGGGACCAGGAGGACTGGGTCACCGACACCAGGGATGTGTCGCTCATGATTGACTACAAGGTCTCGCCCGCCACCACCGCCTATATAAAACTGAGCGCGGGCGACGGCGGCTCGATAGACGGCGGGCTCAGGCAGGTCTTCATCAACGCCATGCCCGCCTTGCAGGAGGAGGGCTCGAGCGACACCCTCATGATCGTGCCGGAAAACTACAGCCATAGCCTGCAGGCGCGCAATTATAATTATAGATACTCCAGCGACCGCATCGGCATCAACCCCGGCATGAAGCACAAATGGGGCAGCTTCTCGCTGAGTTACGACGTGTTTTATAACCGCTCCCGGATGGACCGCAATGAGAAGGCCGTCACGTATATGCTCAACCCCCAGAGCACCGACTCCGGCCACCGCATCTCCTACACCGTGACGAACTGGAAGGACATGGGGAATTCCAAGCTCGTCGTGGATGAGGGCAGCACCGACCCTGGGGAACTCGAAAACTGGGGCTACCTGCAATTGCAAAACAGCCCCATGAAGGATTATGATAAAAAATATGGCGGGAAAATCGACGTCAAGCAGGGCCTCCTGTTTCATTTCCCCCTCCTTTTGCAGGCCGGCGCGGCCTTCACCGCCTCGGACCGGTATTCCAGCCGCGCGACGGAATACTACCAGTTCACGGGCAAGGATATGGTCTTGGGCTCCCCCGACGATCCGAGCCTGGGGCAGTTCGCCGACTACGGGCAGAGCAACCATTTCTATTGGATGGGCCATGTCCCCTCGGTTCCTTGGGTCAATCCCGACGTGATGTATGCCTACCAGCAGGCAAACCCGGAACTGTTTCCCATGCCCACCACCGTCAACAACTTTCCCCCTTTTGTCAATGACAAGTGGATGAGGGAGGATGTGACCGCCATTTATTTCATGGGCACATGGAAGCTCGGCGACCTGAGCGTCCTCGCCGGCGCCCGCTGGGAGCTGACCAAGGGCTCGGTGAAAGGTTATGTCAGGAATGTCAACCTGGGCGCCCCTACGAACGAAACCTACGCGCCCGACTCTTACGACAGCTTTTATGCGAGATTTTACACGGACAGCAGGACAAAAGTCTATGAGAACTGGCTGCCCGCGCTGCACCTCCGGTATGAGCCCGTGAAAAAACTACAGTTCCGCGGCAGCGTGACCAAAAGCATCGGGCGCCCTCCCATCCGCGACCTGCTGCCCGGGTTCTCCGGCGCCCAGTATGATGTGAACACCCAGTATATGACCATCCGGATGCCCAATCCAGATCTGCTGCCCGAGGAGGGGACCAATTTCGATGCCAGCGTGGATTATTATTATCACAAAAGCGGCTATGTCACCTTTTCCGTGTTCAAAAAGGCGCGAAAAAACCAAATCAATACAGCCCCCCAGATCGCGGTCGGCTCGGGGCCGGACAACGGCTTCGGCGGCCTCTATGAAGGCTATTTCATTACTAGGCAGGAAAACCGCTCCCGTGTCATCCTTCAGGGCTTCGAGCTGTCGGGCATGCACTCGCTGCCTTTTCTCCCGTGGAAATTGAAAAACCTGCGGGTCACGTGGAATTATAGCAAGAGTGAGGGAAAAACCGAGATGTATCCGGGCGCGGGCTGGGTGGATCGGGTGGATGGGCAATACGACGGGACCGCGAATCTCGGTCTTTTTTACAATGGCAGGCGCTTTGCGTGGAATGCCAGGGGCAACTACCAAGGCAAGCGCACGCAAAACACCGCGTATTGGGTCGGGACCAATATAATGAGCGGGCAAAACGTGGTCAAGGCCAGGACGACGGTGGATGTGAGCCTCACCTATAAACTGACGGCCCGGTGGAGATTCTATTGCGATGTCAGGAATGTGACGCGGGCCGACATTATCGTGGAGGCGCGCGACGGCTTTTCCGGGACGCTTCAAAACGCTTACACCAACGTGACCTTCGGCATCTCCGGGAATTACTGAGGACCGGCCTCCCCGGAGCAAATAATCCCCTGAAATCGACAACGGTTCGCCTCCATTTTCGATGTCCCAAACCCACCAGTTTACGATCCGGAACGTAGGACAGGCCTTCGGCCTGTCCCCGGATGGCGTTATGTCCCCGAAAGGCATTTTATCCCCGGCTGGCGTTATGATTTCGGCCATCGCCGGGTTCCACAGGCAGGCGGGATGTCCTCGGAGACAGGCCTTCGGCCTGTCCCCGAGGAACATTGCGAAAACGCCGGCGGAGCGCCAACGGCGCGACAGCATAACAGCCTTGGGCGCAGCCCAAGGAAATCGGATGCGATATATCATGAGCGCCAACGGCGCGGCGGCATGGGAACACCGGCACTTTTTGCGCCGGGCTTTCAGCCCTCACACGTTGTGGTTTCAAAACCCCGGCCCGTTGGGCCGGGCTGTTATGCCGCCGCGCCCTTGGCGCTGGATGGCCGGGCCCGTAGGACAGGTCTTCGGCCTGTCCCCGAATAACATTATGCCCCCGGCTGCGTAGGTTCGGCCTTAAACTTCAACTTCAACTTAAACTTATCCGTCCCCTCCGCCCAAAAACTAGGAACTCCCATAACCAAAGAACCATGAAAAATAATATTTCCACCGCCATCCGTGAAACCCGCGTCCCCTCGGCGTTCGCTCCCCCGGCGTTCGTCCCCCCGGTGTTCGCTTCCGCCGGCGCCGGCGCGATTCCCCTGCTGCTCCTGCTCGCGGGCTTGGTCCTGTCCGCGGGCTCCGCCCGGCTGGACGCGCAGGCGCAACTTTTTTATGACACCACCGGCACCGGGTTCCGCGACCCCAACAAGGTTTGGTATGGAAACGACTCGACCTCGGGAACCCGGCTGTTCGTCCCCCTGATATGGACGGGCACCACCGCCGACCTGCTGGGGCCGGGCGCGTGGAATCATTATGACTCGGAATGGACGGGCACGAGCATCCCCTACAACGGCGCGCTGACAAGCGACGCGCCCGGCGCGATGACCCTTGGCAGTTATTATAGCGGGACGATGCCCGACGATTTTACGCCCGGCACCGTCTTGGTGCTCCCCTACAAAACCACGGACGGCGGCTGGGCGATTCCCGACACCCGGGATGTCGTCCTCACCAGCCTCACCACGGCGGATCAAGCCGCCGAGCTCACTGCCAAACGTCTGGCAACCTTCAGGCCCTACGGCGGCGGGGGCATCACGCCCCACGTCGTGGAGATGGTGCACAACGAAACCGGCGACCGGACGCTGAGCGTCGCCGAAATCCAATTCACGGATAGTTACCTCCTCGATATTCGCGGCAACGACGCGGGACGCTTCACGCTGGAGCTGACCGGATTGGGGTTTACCAGATATCATTTTCTTGCCTTCAACGCCACCGGCACGCCCGACTATCAAATCATCGGCCTCAATACCATACGTCCCTTGCAGGTGCATGTCGGTCCGTATGCGACCCTCGCCTATACGGGGACTGCCTCGACGGATCGCGTTAGTTATGACCTTACTACGATAGCTAATTGGGGAAACCGCAATATCTGGCTTACGCTTTCAGACTCAACCTCCTGCCTCGATCTGAGCGCGCTGGCGAGGGAGCAGGAGAACGCCTTCGTCACCCAGGAGCAGAACTATTTTTCAAGAATCACCGCCGTCGCCGGATCCTCGATAATAATCCCCAACGGAGGCGCGCTTGAGTTGGGCATGGACAACAGCACGTCGGTCATTGATGGCATCATCTCCTCGGGGTCCGGCACCAAGACCCACAACTACTACGGCGTGCGCAAGATGGGGCTCGGCGCCCTGTATCTCAACGGTGTGAACACTTATCGCGGCCGCACGTCGCTCACTGCCGGGGAAATCTACGTGAACGGCGTGGTGCCCGAGGACCTCATAGCGGAAGGCTCCAGCTACGTGGGCGGCTCCGGCACGATCACCACTCAACTGAGCATGAGGGCCAGCACCTTCCTGTCAGCGGGCGCGAAGGGCGGCACCGTCGGCGAGCTCACCGTCAAGGGCGATTTCGAGCAGACCACGCAGACCACGTGGATGATTGCGGACCTGGCCACCAACGCCGCCGGAGAGGTCATCAACGACAAACTCAAGGTGAGCGGCACGGCCACCCTGCAAGGCGGCCTGACCGTCCGCGTGGCGCCGGGCATGTCGCTGTTTTCCGGCACCTACACGATCATCGAGGCGAACGAACTGTCGGGGCAGTTTTACCGCGTCGAAATGCCGGGCTTCGTCTCCCTGAAGGGCGGTGTGCACTATGACCGCTCGCAGGGCGAGAGCCGGGTGGATGTGTCGTTCCGGCAAATCAAGTTTTCCGAGATCGAAGGGCTCTCCGACCTCGCGCGCTCGACCGCCCGCCTGCTCGACAAAAGCGTGGATCGCGTCGAGTCCGACACGGCATGGGAGATGGAATGGGCCATGGTCGGAAAACTGAACTCGATCCTCGGCCTGCGCGCCATGGAGCACGCCCTGGTCTCGCTCCTGCCCGCCGCCGACCGCTACTGGTTCCCCACCGCCGTCGCCAGCACCAGCGACATCGAAAAACGCCTGGAGGAACGCGTCCCCCAGCCGCTCGGCCCGGAGGTGAGCTCGCGCCTGGCTGTGTTTGCCGGCGCGTCCTTCATGGATTCCGACGTGTCCGCCGAGGAGGGCGCGGAGGCTGTCGGGGTGAACACCATCCGCTTCACTGGCGGGGTCGATTTCCGCATGAGCCCGTCCCTCACCCTCAGCGGCTTTTATTCCAACGAGGTCTCCAAGGCCGACACCGACGCCACGGGCGGGAAAGGCGAAATCAAGAGCCACAGCTTCGGCGTCCACGCCGACTGGCGGCCCGGCAACTGGCGCGTGCAGGGCACCGTGCTCATCGGCGCCGACGATTATATATCCAACCGCTCCCTCCGGCTGACCAAACTCGGCGACCTCGCCGACGACAAAACCTCCGGCGACCGCTCCGGCCTCTCCCTGACCGTGAGCCGCGCCATCGACTTTTTCGGCGGCACGCTCTGGCCCTACGCGGGCATGCAGTGTGTCTTCTGGGAGGTGGACGCCTACGATGAACACGGCACCGCCCTCCCGGTGCATGTGGACAAGCAGAGCGCCCGGTCATACATCGGCAAGGCGGGGCTGCATTTCAACCACCAGTATATCATCAAATCACTCGGCATGACCGGCCGCGTGTTTGTCAACCTCGGCCTTCAGACCGAGCTGGGCGACACCGAACGCAAAATGACGGGCGTGTTTAACTACACCCCGTGGTCGCTTGAGTTTAAGGGCAAAAAAACCGGCTTCAACCTCCGCGCGGGCATGGAGTTCGACCTGTCGCGGCACTTCTCCGTATCCTTCAGCGGAGGCCGCGAGAACGGCCTGCACGATTATGACAACCTGAGCTTCTGGGGCGGCCTCTCCTGCCGTTTCTGACCCTCTTCCCAATCCGACAAACGACCACCAATAAATCGACTCCCATCGACTGCAATCGAGAGACGCAAAATCCCCCCCTGAATCATATAAAACCCATGAACACACAAAAACATCTGGCCGGGTTCGGAAAATGCCTCCGGGCCGGGACGCTCCTCCTCTTCGCCGCCGGCCTCTGCACGCAAACCGGCCTCCATGCAAGGGACTACGCCACGTGGACGGGCGCGGCGGACTCCGACTGGCTCAACCCGGACAACTGGACGTGGATCTACAACGATAACACCCCCAACCCCAACCACGGGCTGCCCGACGCCAACACCGAGGTGATCTTCCCGGAAACGCTTCACGCGCCGGTCGTCAACCTCACGGGCTCCGGCACCGTGGCGCTTATAGAATTCAACCTCATGAGCCCGGGGAACGGCACCACCCTGAACCTCAGGGGCACGGACACGGACACGCTCACTTTTGAGATAAACGGCGAGAGCGTCCGCAATACTCCCACGGCCTTTGTCAATAGTCGGCCGCAGGTCATTTTTAATGTCGGGGAAAACGCCATCCTGTCGTTCACCAGCACCCGCGCGCCCATACGCACAGAAACAAACGAAGAGACTCAGGTAACCGATCTGGATGGCACCTTCAGGACGGGGATCAACAGCGAATATCTCTGCGGGAACAACTATTCCGCGAATTTTATCCGCCTGACCGACAACGCGATCCTGGACATCTCCGGCCTTTCACTCGGTGCCCTCAACCCCAACAATGGTTCCAAGTCGGCCGCCGTGCGCACATCCCTTTTGGAAGCGACGCCGGGGACGGTGATAAAACTGGGGATCAATGCACTGGACATCGGGATGGGCACCTCAAACGTCGCGCGCTTCGAATGTGCCGCCGACATAGACGGCTCGCAGGGCGGGACCATCCGCAAGTCGGGACACGGCGAGATGATTCTCTCCGGAACCAATAATGTCTTTGTCCATTCCGACACCCTGCGCGCCGCGGGAATGATAGATGAGAACGGTTTCTTGACGGCTGCCATCTACCCTACAGGTAACGGCGCAATCCCAGGCAATATACGCTCTAACAATATATCCAATGTCCAGGCGGGGACTCTCGTCATCGCTGAAAACAGCAGCATCGGTCCGGTGCGTGTCTTTTATGGCTATAATACTAATACCAGCCTGCTTGCCGGCAGCGGCACCACGGGGACGATCATTCTCAACCAGGGCGTGCTAAGCCCGGGCATGGGGAAGGGCGACGCCCGGACGGGGACCCTGCATGTCAACGGTCATTATCAGCAAGCCACCTTGAACGCCACGGACCCCGCCCAGTTGTGGATCGACGTCAGCTCCAGGGGCTACGACCGCCTGGAGATCAGCGGCAGCGCCGTCATCGGGTCAACCGGCAACGTGCAATTCAGGCTGAACTCCCCCGACGGCAGCATGAAGCCGGGCGAGTATGAAATCCTGCGGGCCGCGATGGGCATCACCGGCAGCTTTGCGCCGGGAAACATGGTCATCGCGGAATCCCTCACCCTGAAACCCGCGGATCCCGACAGCCCGATGACGGTGCGGACCAACCCCGACTCCTCGCAGTCGCTCATCCTGACCCTCCAGCAGGAATCCTTCGTGGTCGAAGGGCTGACCGCCGGGCAGGCGAGAGTCGGGGAATACCTGGATTATTTATACCAAAACAGCGCCATCCTCGGCATGGAGTCCGGGGATATGCTGGTGGGAATGATGAACGGAAAATCCTACTACGACTCCCTCCGGGTCGGCAACGACCTGGCCGGCATGACCTTCAGGTTTAATCGCGCCGAGTCGTTCAAACTGCTCACGCGGGCGATGAACCAAATCTCCCCGCAGCACTACAGCCATCTGTATGAGGCGGCCATCAGCGACCTGTCCACGCTCACGGAGGGAATCGAACGCCAGGCATCCCGCCCCTACACCCGGAAAAAAGGTAGAAGCCTCACCCTCTACGCCACGCTGGATTACGACACCGCCACCACGAACAAATCCGCCGACGTCGATGCCGCCAAGCTCAAGACCTTCCACTATACCGTCGGCGGCTCGAAGTATATGAATCAAAACCTCATCTTCGGCGGCGAATTTTCCTACGGCGACGGGCGTTACAAGGCGGTCGGCGCCGCCTCGCAGACAGACGCCACCACCATGACTCTTGACGCCTATGCCGCATGGAGAAAAAACCGCTGGATGCTCGGCGGGCTGGCGTTGTTCGGCCTCGACCGGTATGACACCCGCCGCGACATGTCCGCCACCCGCCTGGCCGATGTCACATCGAGCGCCACGGGTTTCCGTTTCGGGAGCGGATTCTGGGCCAATTATTCGATTCCGGTGAAATATTATGCCTTCCGGCCCTACGGCATGGTGAATATGATGCGCTGGCGTATGGATTCCTTCCGGGAGAAGGGCGAGGACGCGCTGGCCATTGACATGAAAAAGCAGGAGGAGGACATCGTGCTGTCGCGCTTGGGCCTGCGCGTGGAGACCATATTTACCGCGCGCAACAAGGGCAACCGGCCCTACCGCATGTATCTCGATCTGGCCTGGGCGAGCCTGCTGGCCGGCGGCGGCGACCGGACGCTCGGCAGCCATCTATACAGCAACACGCCCGGCCACGCGATTTACGGCTTCGACATGAGTTTCCTGGTTCCGGGCCTGAAGAAAAACGGCGTGCGCGGCTCCTTCGGCACCCTGGCCGAGCTGACCGACTCCCTGAGCCTGCGCGTGGAAGCCACCGCCCAGTCCGGCGCCGGCGTGGACACCCACTACAGCTATCAGGCGTCGTTCCTCTATAAATTCTAGAAACCTCCCTGATGTTCCGCGGAGCAGCCGGCCCAGGGGAGCGGTTCGGTTTTTAATTCACCACGGAGGACACCGAGGACACGGAGTCAAAGGCATTTCTCCGTGCTCTCCGTGCCCTCCGTGGTGAATTAATAACTGATGTTACGCAGCCGGCAGATTTCGTAGGGCCTGACCTTGTGTCAGGCCGCGAATTACCTGTGTGCCTCCCCCGCGGGCGCGGCCTGACACAAGGTCTGGCCCTACGGGTCGCGTAACATCAGTTAATAAGCATTCTATCTTCGATTGCGGCTTCGCCGCGCCAATTCCAGAAAAGTCACAGAGGGCACAGAGCGCGACAAGTCGCGACACAGAGGGCACGGAGGCCATCAAGACATCACA
>JAISAX010000044.1 GCA_031266495.1 Opitutaceae bacterium | reverse complement strand
GTGTGCCGCTGAGAATTCGTAATGCATCATTCTTCGTTGTTCAGGGGACCAGATTGACGCGAGTTTTGATGGTGACGTTTGAGACAGGTTTGGACGTTCGCACCACGACGCAGGCGTGTTTGTCGAGATTGTAGGTGAGGGTGCGGTCGGGCATGGTCTCGACGCGGGTTTCGAGCGGCGTGTCGGACGAGCAGGCGAGGGCGATGTCGCCCACCTGGGTGTGCCCGGGGGCTTGCGCGGTCACAGGGGTGTCCGCAGGCAGACCGAGGTGCCAGCGGAAGAGAACCATGTCAGGGGCGTTCAACTCGACTTCGTCGCGGACATCCACGCCGTGACGGTCCCAGGCGGCGTGGCGTATCCATTTTTTCACGCTGACGTAGCAGGCGGAGACATCAACCGAGGCGCTGCCGCCGGTCGCATCCATGCGGTGCACGGTAATTGGCGCAGTACGACGTTTCGGGATGAGCCGCTGGCCTGCGCCTGCCTGCGTGATTTTTAGCGTGAGTTTTTCGGGAGGCAGGTCGCCGACTTGAAGCACGTTGTGGCCCGCGACACTGCGAAAGTGCGTGTTATTTTCAGCGATGCCGTAGGAAAACAGCCCCGCCTCAATCAAAACGGGACGCTTGCCGACGGTAAAGTTCACGTGTCCGCGGTCCTGATGGTCGTGACTTGGCGCGTCCGTGCGATGACCGCCGCGCATCCAGAAACCGGCGGCGGTGGCGTCGTCCCAACTGTCGCGCCAATTGAGATGGGCGGCGACCGGATAAGAGGCGAAGAGCGGCGGTTCGGCGGGCGCGACCTTGCGTGTGCGGGCGAGCAGACCGGGCAGCGTGAGGGGGAATCCGCCATGCGTTCCGCGAGTGGCAAGCGTCCACGCGGCGGTCCTGTCGCCGAGCACGTGGATGAATTGCGCGAACATGTCGCGGTCGATGCCGGCGTTGCGTGTATTGGTGTCGAAGGTGTTGATGTAAAAACCGCCCGGCTGGAGGTGGTGGATGGACCACGTGGAATGCTTGGCGAGGAAGGGATGGGCGCGGATGCGTTCGTCGCCGGCACGAGCGGTGGCCTCGGCCAGCGAGAGATAGCTGCTCAAGGTGATATTGGCGTAGTGTAGTCCCTCGACAAATTCGCCTTCGGCGCCTTGGGCGTTGAGCGAGCGCAACAATTGCCCGATGCCAAATTCATAAGCGGCGCGGTGCTGTTCGCGTCCGGCGAAAATGGCGGCGCGGATGAGTCCCTCGATGGGCAGCGCCCATTGGTTGCTATAGACGGCTTGCGCGCGCAAAAACCAGTTTTTTTTCGTTTTCCAATCGGCTTGGACGGTGGCGATTTCCTCCTCCAGGCGGGCGGTCAATGCCTGACGCAGCGTCGGCGGCACGGCGTTTTCGGGGAGAAAGTCCACGGTGTCGGCGATGGCACGCGTCATAAACCCGGTTGCCAGCCACGAGCCGTCGCCGCCGTCCGGCAGCACGGGAGTGTCATTGTTCTGGCTCCAGCCGGGGCGTTGAAACGGAGCCCAGGTGAGCATCTCCGCCAATTGTTCGCGCGCATACTCCGCCAGGGAGAGATCGCCCGTCAGCACGGAGGCCGCGGCAATGAGGGGCAGATTGGTGGCGAGGTAACGGGCGGTGTCGGCGTCGTTGAGGGCGAGGGCGCTCCGCTGAAATTCGGCCTCGGTCAACAGGCTCTTGTTCGCGGGTTGCTTCCGATATTTCACGATAGTGCGCCCGGCCAGCAGTTCGTCGAAGGTATATGGACGGCGGATGATCGGCCTGGCGGCCTCCTCGCGGGCGCGCCGGATGATCTGTTTGCGGGCCTCGGCCAGGGTATCGTCCTGCGCGATACGAGCGAGCAGGTCGCGAGGTTGCTCAAGGGCGACCAGATTGGCGCTCTCCCGCGCATAAGCGGGAGCGGCTGGCGAAGCGGTGACGAGTGCCAACAATGTTGTGCCGACCGGGAATAGACGGGGGAGAGGCATGACGTGAAAGAGCGACAGCCTGTCAGTTCCAGAGTTTGCAACGGGCCAGCCCGATCAGGACAAGCGCCGTACCGCCGAACAGGAGTGCCGCAGCAGCCGGTTCCGGCACCTGCGAGAGGATGATGTGGTCGAGAGAGAATCCGACGGTATCGACACTGTTGTTGGGCGTGGCGTCCTTGACGGCAAAATGAATAAAGGCGCCTTCCTGCGTGGCCGTGGTGGCGCGCCAGGACAGAGATGGCGACATGTAGGTGTCGGTGCCGTTGAAGATGGTTACCGTATAGGTTTTGGTGGCCGGGTTGGTGTCGATTGTGAACAGATAGACCGTGCCGGCAGTAACGGCCATCGTGCTATCGACGGTACTGCTCCCATTCTGGAGACGCCAGATGGAGTCAGCTGCATTGGTCGATTGAATCGCCCATGTGTTGTTGCTATTCGTTCCGCTAGTCGCAGTCGGATTGCTGAAGATGTAATATTGAGCGTTGTCGCTGCTTGCGTCTGTGCCGGGAGTGCTGTCGGTTCGAAAATAGAAACTGCAGGAAAACGCCTGAGTCAGGTCGATGGCGCTGGAATCAATCCCACGGCGAAAGACCGCCTGCTGAACTTTGTTGGCTCCGTTGGATGTGATGGATGCCTTCAGGTAGTTGCCGCCGTCCGTATAGAGCGGAGAGTCCGACGACACGGTTGTTGCCGAATAATCGGGGGATCCCTCGGAGACAACGACCGTCCATTCACCCGCCCAGCCGCCGCCAGCCTTGCCGGTGTATTGATCATACGATGACGTGCCCACGCCGCCGTCGAAATTCAAGGGGGAAACAGCCGCTGACACAATGGCGACGGGGACTACAGGGATCATCAACAGCGTCCGCAGGACAGTGACGGACAGACGTGGTTTACGTGGTTTTTGCATATACAGTTTCATGGGAAAAAAATCCGGGAGTTGGCTACGAGGACGTGAAGCGGCTACTCCTGCCCGTGTCCGCCATAGTAACAAGGTCAAACCGCAACTTGCCGGGATGTTATATACATATTCATGAGAGTTGCGCGCACCGAAGGCAGGGGGGGGGGGGGGGTGGGTTGCGAAGGTATGTGTTTGGCGAAAACAAGCGAAGCCCCAAAAGTCGAACCGCGTAAATGGGGGTAGTAAATTATGTTACGGGGGGCCCCGCGTAGGGGGTGCG
>JAISAX010000020.1 GCA_031266495.1 Opitutaceae bacterium | reverse complement strand
CGGGGGGGGGGGCGGGCCCCGGCAGCGGGGAGAAAGGGCGGCGCTTTGCGCCGTCCACGGGCAAGATGCCCGTGCCACTCCGGAACACGGGCTGGAAGCCCGTGCCACGTCGAAGCCTGCGCCGCGAAATACCGCTGTAACCGGATTTTCATGACACGGCTCCGGGACCGAGAACGAAATGCGGCGGACAACCCGGCAGCGTGATCCGGCGCGCGGTGATGTTAAAAACCAGACGCACCAGTTCCGGCGTCAGCGTGGCCCCGACCGGTCCCGCCGCCGCCACCCGACCGGCCCGGATCACGAGCACGTCGTCGGCGTAAGCAAGGGCGAGATTGATGTCGTGCAAAATCATGACAACCGCGACACCTGCGTCCGCCAGCCCGCGGGCGAGGGCAAGCGTGGCGTGCTGGTGCGAGGGATCGAGGTTCGAGGTGGGTTCGTCGAGCAACAAGGCGCGCGGCTCGCCCGTGTCCTCCCATATTTGCGCCAGGACGCGGGCGAGATGGACGCGCTGTTTTTCGCCGCCGGAAAGCGTCGTGTAGATACGCTCGCCCGCCTGCGCCATGTCCACCCGCGCCAGCGCCTCGCGCGCGATGTCACGGTCACGCGCCGTCTCGCCGTCCGGCGAATGCGGCATCCGGCCAAGCAGCACGACCTCGCGCACCCGGAACGGAAAACCCAGCAACGACTCCTGCGGCAACACGGCGCGCCGCCGCGCCAGTTCGACCGGCTTCCAGTCGCGCAGCGGACGCCCGTCGAACAAAACCTCGCCCGCGTCGGGCGCGAACTCCGCCGAGAGCACGCGCAGCAACGTGCTCTTGCCCGCGCCGTTGGGTCCGAGGATCGCCGTGAGCCGACCGCGGCGGATCGCGCAACCGGCGTTGTCGAGAATCGCCCGCCCGCCGCGCCGCACCGTGACGCCCGACGCGAACAAGTCCGCCGCTTCCGTCCCAAGTTGTGTCGCAGGTTGTGTCGCCATCTTCATCCCGCGCTCCTCCGGTTCCGGCGCAGGAGGCTGAAAAACACCGGCGCGCCGATCGCGGCGGTGATCACGCCCACGGGCAACTCGGCGGGAGCGGCCAGGGTGCGCGCCAGGGTGTCGGAGGCGAGGAGCAGCGCGCCGCCGAAAATCGCCGAAGCCGGCATCACGCCGCGATGATCCGGCCCGATGATCCCGCGCACCAGATGCGGCACGATCAGCCCGATGAAACCGAGTCCGCCCGCCACCGATACGCCCGCGCCGACGCCGGCCGCTGTCGCGAAAATCAGGATACGCTTGACGCGTTGCAGGTCCACGCCGAGGTGCCCGGCCTCCGTCTCGCCGAGCAGCAGCGCGTTGAGCGTCCGCGACTGGCGCATTACCAGCCAGAGCGCGCCGAGCAGCAGGGGCGCGGCGGCGGCGAGCCTGGGCCAGCTTGCGTGGCCGAGGTTGCCGAGCGTCCAGAACGTGAACTGGCGGAGCTGGTCGTCGTCGGAAAAAAACAGCACCAGCCCGATGACCGCGCCGCCAAGGGCGTTGATGGCGATGCCCGCCAGCAGCATCAGGCCCACGACCGTGCGGCCCTCGACCACGGCGGCGCGGTGCATCAGCCACGTCACGGCGAGGCCGCCCGCCAGCGCGCAGACGGGCAGGGCGAACAGCCCGAACGCGGCGGAAAACCCGGCGAGCAGCCCGGCGGCGAGTTTCAGGTAAAGCACGCTCCCGAGCGAGGCGCCGCTGGTCACACCGACAAGTCCGGGATCGGCCAGGGGATTGCGAAACAGCCCCTGCATCGCCGCGCCGCAGACGCCAAGGACCGCCCCGATGGCCAGCCCGCCGACCGCCCGCGGCAGCCGGATCCTGAAGACGACCGCGTTTTCCATCGCCGACGCCGGTTCGCCCGCCCCGGCAAGCACCCGCAGCACCCGCCCCGAACCGATCTCCACCGGCCCCAGCCGCAAGGACAAAAAAAACAATGCAAGGACAGATGCCACTCCGCCCAATAAGAACAAATGACGCCGCATGGTGTTATTCCGGATATTTCATTTCATTGCAGGACCTGGTGGCCCGGACAGGCCGTTGGGATAATAATGGAGAACATTTAACATTAGACACTTACCATTTAATATTTAATATTTAACATCTTGCCCGTGGACGGCGAAGCCGCCGGATTGGCGGAAAAAGTGGCGCGGGCGTCTCGCCCGCTCCGGGAGTGGCACGGGCTTCCAGCCCGTGAGCGTTGCCTCTCCGCTCCGGGGTGGCACGGGCTTCCAGCCCGTGGACGACGCGCAGCGTCGCCCCCCTGCCTCTCCGGAGCGGCGCGGGCATCTCGCCCGCATCAACTCTTTCTCGTACTCTTTCTCCGGTTTGTTCTCCGGTTTGTGCTCTGGCGCGTCTTGCGAGTGCCGAAGCAGGAGAACGATCAGGAGAACGAGAAAGAGAAAGAGCAGGAGAACGAACCCGGACCGGAGAAAGAGAACGAGAAAGAGAACGAGAACGATTCCGGAGTGGCGCGGGGGGGGGGGCGGCGGCCGCGGGCGGGGGGCGGGGGCGCCGGGCGCCTCCGCCCCCAGCCGGCACAC
>JAISAX010000655.1 GCA_031266495.1 Opitutaceae bacterium | reverse complement strand
GGCACCTGCGCCTACGCCTTCGCGCGCATGCAGTTTTATGCCCGCGAGACGCTGCTCAAATCGCTACTCATCCTCCAGGTCTTTCCGATGGTTCTCGCGCTCGTTGCGCTCTACGCCCTGCTCCAGCTCATCGGGGAATTTCTCCCCTTTTCCGGACTCAACACGCATCCCGGCCTCATCCTCACCTACCTTGGCGGCGTCGCCATCTACATCTGGATGATCAAGGGCTATTTTGACACCATCCCCGTGAGCATTGAAGAGTCGGCCAAGATCGACGGCGCCACCCACTTCCAGGCCTTCATCCGCATCCTGCTTCCGATGAGCCTGCCCATCTTCGCGGTCGTGTTCATTCTCAGCTTCATCAGTCACATCTCCGAATATCCGGTCGCCTCCGTCGTCCTCCAGACCGAAGGCAAATGGACCCTCGCCGTCGGCGCGCAGTCATTCCTCTACGAACAAAACTACCTCTGGGGGAAATTTGCCGCCACGGCGGTGCTCTCCGGCCTGCCCATCACGATCATGTTTCTCGTCTGTCAAAAATTCCTCATCTCCGGCCTCACCTCCGGCGGAGTGAAAGAATAATTACGAATGACTAATTACTAATTACTAATGGCGAATTGCGCCAAATCTCTCCTCCCCCCCCCCGCCACCACCGTCTTCCTCCTCCCGGATCATTCGTCATTAGTAATTAGTAATTAGTCATTAGTCATTCGTAATCCCTTCCTCCCATGGCCGCTGTTTCCATAAAAAATCTCGACAAAACCTACCCGCCTTCCGGCAAGAATCCCGCCTTCCGCGCCGTCAAGGGCATTGACCTCGAAATCGGGGACGGCGAGTTCATGGTGCTGGTCGGCCCCTCCGGTTGTGGAAAATCCACTACACTGCGGATGATCGCCGGGCTGGAAAAAATCACCGCTGGCGCCATCCGCATCGACGACATCGAGGTCAACGACCTCCTCCCCAAGGACCGCGGCATCGCGATGGTTTTCCAAAACTACGCGCTCTACCCGCACCTGTCGCTTTTCGAAAACATGGCCTTCGGCCTCCGCCTCGCGCACACGCCGAAAGACGAGATCAAACGCCGCGTCACCGAAGCCGCCACCATTCTCGGCCTGGAAAACATCCTCGACCGAAAACCCGCCGCGCTTTCCGGCGGCCAGCGCCAGCGCGTCGCCGTCGGCCGCGCCATTGTCCGCAACCCGAAAGTGTTCCTCTTCGACGAACCCCTCTCCAACCTCGACGCCAAGATGCGCGTGCAAATGCGTTCCGAAATCGCCAAGCTGCACGCCCGCCTCGGCACCACCATGATCTACGTGACCCACGACCAGGTGGAAGCCATGACCATGGGCGACCGCATCTGCGTGATGAAGGACGGCGAGATCATGCAAGTGGCCGACCCGCTCACCCTCTACCACCAGCCCGACAACCTCTTCGTGGCCGGCTTCATCGGCAGCCCACCGATGAATCTCCTCCGCGGCAGGATCGTCCGCCGCGACAACGCTTTCACCTTCACGGAAGCCGTGCCTGCCGGGAAAAACGCCGGCGATGCGATCACGGTTCAGCTCAACGGCCGCCTTGCCGCCCTCGCGGCCGGTTGCGTCAACCGGGAGGTCGTTCTCGGTATCCGTCCCGAGAATATCCACGAACATCCGCACACGGCGGAAAACGTGCCGCTCGCCGCGCGTATCGACCTCGCCGAGCCGATGGGCGCCGAAACCAACGTTTACCTGAAGACCGCCACCGGCAACCTCATTGCCCGCCTGCACACCGAACGCCTTTTCAACTTCGGCGACAAACTGACCATCCACCTCAATCTCGCCAAAGCCCACCTTTTCGATGCCGTCACCGAACAGGTCGTGCGGTAATCCTCCCCCCCCTCCCCCCCCCGGTTTGAATCCGGATTATGAATACACAACCCGACTCACCATGCGCAAGATACTCGAAACCGAAGACTACGTGCCGGTTCCCCCGATGATGACGGAGGACCCGTTTTACCGGATGACCTACATCATGAAGCAGGAAATCCGGAAACATAAATGGATCGAAGGCGAAAAAGGCCGCCGCCTGACATGGAAAGAAGCCTGCAAGGAATGGATCGAAAAGCACCAGTCCGCCTTCGAGAAATTTGTCACCGACACGCTGAAACACTGACCGTGTATGGACGCGGTCCCGAAGTTATGCGGGTCGCCTGGCGCGGGCGTCGCAAGCGACGCCCCTACGCGAGGCTCCGCGTAACATCAGATCCTCAAAAACCCGGGAATGATTCACAAAAGAGATTGACAACAGAGAAACCTGTTGCCGGGAATGCGGGCTGTTTTACGCCAGACACCCGCCACATGACCGCTATTGCCACGCACCACACGACACCACATTTCGCCACCGGGCGAGGCGTATGTGTGCAGGAAAAAAGAGCGGGAAAAGTCACGAAAGTGCTTGACAACGCGGTGATTGGGGTTAGTATAATACCCGCAGCCCGCAGCCCGCAGCCCGCAGCCCGCAGCTAATGGCGTAGGGGCGTCGCTTGCGAAGCCCGTCCGGCGTGGCGCGGGCGTCTCGCCCGCAGACGGCGAAGCCGCCGGATCGAGTGGCACGGGCTTCCAGCCCGTGGACGGCGCAAAGCGCCGCCGG
>JAISAX010000650.1 GCA_031266495.1 Opitutaceae bacterium | reverse complement strand
GAGAATGACAGTTGTTTACAGTGAATGACACGAAGGTGAGCAGGGAGGCGGCGCTTTACTGCCGATCCGTCCACGGGCTGGAAGCCCGTGCCACGTCGTTCCGCGTAACTTCAGTTACTTAACTGATGTTACGCAGGCGGGAGCCGGAACGGCGGTCTCCAGACCGCTGCGACGGATCGACAGTAAAGCGTTGCCGGTTCGAAATGCAAAAAGGCGAGGCGCTTTGCGCCTCGCCTCAGCGGCAGGAATGCCGTCGCTCCGGCTTCGCGTAATATCAGTTATTTCACCGTCAGAGTGCTTTTCTACGCCGGAAAAGAGTAAAACCGAGCCCCCCCGAAGCCAAAATTGTGGCCAAGGTGGCGAACTCGGGGATGGCGGTGCCGCTCAAGTTCACCCGGTCAATGGAAAGATTAAAGACTACGTTGGTCGTCTCGCCATTGATATTCCGGTAAACGTCGTCTTCGGGGTCGGGAATGGCGAGGAATTGGAAAACGACGCCGGGATTGTTTTCAAATTCGGTCGAAATACTGGAGAGATTCAGGAGGAATTGATCGGAGTACCAGGTGCCGGTGAGGTTCGTTAACGGCAGTTCGTAAATCCAGTTCGCGCCGCCATCGACGCTGGCCATGAACTTGTAGTTGGCGGAAGAGTTAGTCCCCGGGCGCAAGTCGAGGCTCAACAGGACGTCGGTATAGCCGGCGGTGGAGATGGAAAAACGGGCGTATCCGTTTTGGGGATTCGAATAGAATTGGGCGGAGCTGTTGATCACCGTAATATAAAAGCCTGTGGCGCCCTCCGGCAAATCGGGTGAAAGCTCGATCCTGCTGTCCAGCATGAAATCGATAGATCCGCCGTTGTACTTATTATAGCCACTATAGTCGCGTTTTTCGCCCGGGTTCGTCACGCGCCACGTGTCGTTTCCCAATTTTGGGATGTTGGTAGTGATAGAGGTCCCACTGGACCCGGAAAAGTGCCCCCGCTCATCGCCGATGATGGCCTCGCCGCTGACCTCGAGGGCGGTGGCATAATCCGGGTTCGTCGCTCCCACATAGTAGCCGTTTACTACCCTCCCGACATCATAATAGGAGTACTGATAGCGGTTGAAGTCGTTGTAATAGAAGGTGCCTTCACGGGGGGGAGAGAGGACGAAGTTGTAGGGCGCCCCCTCATAATAGCCGGGGTGCCCCGGCAGGACGAAGGTCGCAGCCGGCGCGGGCGCCGTGGGTGTGCCGGCGGTCAGCCCGCCCGCCGTAACGAGCAGAGCCGCGATCATGGATGATGCGAGAGAAGAGAGTGTAGAGGATGTCATTGGATTTGTCATGTTGTGGTTTGTCCGAAGCGGAAGAGAAGCGAGAGAGGATATGATAGTATAGTATAGGAGAGGAGAGGATAGGATAGAGGCTAGTCCCACGGCAGCCAGACGAAGGCTTTGTTTTTGGCGGAACCGAAATAGAGGTCGGCCTTCTTGAACGAGCGCACACTGCTATCGATAAAGACTATATTGGCTTTGTCGTTATGGCGTGAATCCAGAGTATAAGTGGAGGGCGATTCACCATGCCCGCGCACACGTCCGCGGGTGCCGGCGTAATCGGCGGTGCCGGCATCAACCATAAAGGCGATGCGGGAAAGGGGGGCAGACGACCAGGTGGAGAAATCGTTGAGCGTGAGAAGACGTCCGCCATTCGAGGTGTTGGGTCCGTCCTTGGTGCCTTGCGGGCCTTCGTTGTTGTAGAGCTGGGAATTCATCATGTAGGAGGGCGTGAGATAGGTGGCCGCCTTCGAGTCGGTAAGGGCCACGCGTTTGTCCGCCGCGCAGTCGTAGATCATCTGCTTGCTGCGAAAGTAGCGTCGCTTTTCGGCCGCAGAGAGACCGTCGAACAGGCCGGAGGGCAGATCGCGGATGGCGGGTGTGCCGGTATAGGGTGGCAGCACGTTGAACCAGGCCCACTCCTCGGTCGTGGACGCAACATTCGCCCACTGGATTTCATCCGCCGATCCTTCGTAGGGAAGGCGTTGCTTGTTATCGTTGATGAAGAGTTGCAGCGCGGTGCCCCACTGGCGGAGGTTGCTGATACAGACGGTCTGGTGGGCCAGCGAGCGGACCCTGCCGAGGGTGGCCAGCAGAATGGCGGCGAGGATGCCGATGATGGCGATGACGGCAAGCAGCTCGATGAGCGTGAAGCCGGAGCGGCGGCAGCGGTGGTGGTGGCAGCGGCTGCGGCGGCTGCTGCTGTGGTGGCGGCGGGTGGCCGGCAGGTCGTGCGCACCGGTGTGGTGAGCACCGGTGTGGTGAGCGGATGTGATGTCGTGTTTTATCATGTCAGATCGGGCTGTGGTGCGCCCGCGAGAGCAGCGAAGCAGGAGAGCGAAATTCCGGAACGGGAAGATTGTTACAGGAAAGTTAAATCTGTCCCGTGACGGGGCTTTTTTGCTTTCTACTTGTTCGTAATTGGCAAGTTGCGTTGTTTTTGAAAAACCGGAAAATCCGGACGCCAAAGAGCTTGACATGGTGTCGGGAGGGGGCGGGTTTCCGGTGTAATTCATCGGAGAGGGGGGGGGGGGGGGATTTCAGGATGGTTAACGGGTTGTCCCGATGTTGACGGGTTTCCCGGGGAGCGGGACCGCGCCGGGCGAGCGGCGGGCGGCGGTATCGTAGATCACCACGGTGTCGGGGGCGGTGAGGCCGATGGCGACGAGCGTCGGGTGGCCGGGGAGGCTGGCGATGCGGGTGACGTTGCCGGGCATGGGCACGCGGGCGAGTGCGGCGGTGTCACCGGCGGCGGCGCGGGCCACGTCGATGAGGATCAGGTCGGCGCCGGGCATGGTGATGTTTTCCAGGCGGTCGGCGAGGCGGCGCTTGCGCTTGCCGGAAACGACGGTGGCCACGGTGCGGCCTCCATCGACGAGCACGGGATAGTCGCAGCCGGCCTCGACCGGGAAAAACGCCACGCGACGGCGGGCGGCGATGTCGAAGACCGCGATGCCGCCGTCCTGCGAGGCGTTGCTGACGAAGGCGAGGGTGCGGCCTCCGTGGGACGCGAGGATCACGCGGTCGGGGAACGCCGTGCCCCACTGGCCGGCGTCGGGTCCGGTGGGCAGGTAGTCGAGGTGTTGCCATTGGCCGCGCAGCGCGGCGTCGAGATCGGCAAAGGCGAGCGCGCCGTAGAGATCGAGCGTGACGAGCAGGGTGTTGGATGCGTGGTCCGCGCGGATGACTTCGGGCGAGGGTCCGGCCTCCCTGGCGGAGAGGTGCAACTCGGGGTGGTTGCGGGGGAGGGGGAGGTCGGCGACGAGCGAGAGGTCGGTCGCCTTGAGGATGACAATGCGGCTGCCCTGGCGGCCTTTCTTGCCGTCTTTCTGGTGGCTGGCGAGCAGGAGTCCTTCCGTATCCAGAATCTGGATGTCCTCGGGTTTGTGGCCGGGCGGGGCGAGTTGTTGGCGGGAATTCCAACGGTGGGTGATGCGGCCGGAGGCGAGGTCGAGGGCCGCGAGGTGTCCGTCCTTGCCGCCGACGAAGGCGCGGTCACGCCAGATGCGGTGCTCTTCGGGGAGGAAGTCGAGGGTGAGCAGGCGGGGAGGGGGGGGGGGGGAGGGAGGGAGAGGGAAGGGGGCGGCGGGGGTTTGCAGGTCGAGGAGGGCGAGGTTGGGGTCGCCGCTGCTTTCGGTCTCCGCGTTGAGGACGGCGCGGCGTCCGTCGCCGGAGATGCGGAGCTTGGCGGCGTCGCGAAAGGACGGGGCGCGGAAGAGGATGGTGGTGGCATCGGCGACGGGTGTGCCGTCGGCGTCCAGCGCGACGCGGGCGAGTCCGCCGTCGTCATCGGCGCGGAAGGCGACAAAAACGTGGTCGGCCCGCAGGGCGGACAGCGTGGCGAGGAGGAGCGCTGCGAGAGCAGGCGTACGGAATGGAAGAAGGCGCAGGTGGTCGGTGATAGTCATGCCCGACGCAGGGTGCCGTCCGATAGAGGCGGGATGGCGGCAAAATTGTCACGATCTCGTGACTTTTTTGCCGACAGACCATGCGAACCGGGGGGGGGGGGGGGGGGAACGTAGTCGTTGCATGTTGGGGACAAACAAAGCCAGGTTTTTAGGCATGAAAATTAATATCTGCCCAGGGG
>JAISAX010000599.1 GCA_031266495.1 Opitutaceae bacterium | reverse complement strand
GAGATCCGGGCAATACGGGAACAGGCGGGTGCGCTGGCGTTTCAGTTCCGTGATTTTTTCACGGATACCCGGGCCGTCCTTGGCAAAGAAAAACTGTTCGGCGGAAACTCCCCCGACTCGCAGTCCGAGTGTCCCTTGCGGCGACACCCTGACGACCGCCTCCTTGCCGGAAAGGAACGAATAGACGCGGTACTCGCCAGTCCCGTCCACCGGTACTTCGATGGATACAGCGGTATCCGGCAAGAGATACGGGTAGGGGCGCCTGGCCGGGTCAAACTCCCCGGCTCCGAATCGGCCCGGCATCAGATGCGGTCCATAACCTCCCTTGAAACCGGGCAGATGGAGACCGGTCCAGACATCGAGCACGTCGAAACCGGGGGCGACAAAACGATGTGCCATCACGGGCGCGGACGCCGATACCACGGTCCGGGGCAGTTTCAGGCGCGTCACAAGCGTATCCGCAACCAGGGTACGTTCGTCGTTGTCAAGGTCCAGCGGATTGCGGTGAAGATACCAGATGTTCCCGGCGCCGGACGACAGGGCGATGCGGGAGAGCAGCGGTTTGTCCTTGTCCCCCAGGACAATCTCCGCGCCTGGAATCCGCGACCAGCGTCCCTCGCCGATCTGGCGCGCCGCCTTCAGCTCCGGGAACAGGGCCGTGCGGTAGTCGGTTTTTTCGGACAAAAAGTCCGTGTAACGCTGATCGACGCCGGTGTAGGTGACGTTCTCGACATTGCGGGCGAGGCGGGCTTGGCCGTCGTCGATGCTGAAGGGGATGTTCGAGTGGAGGACGAGCGAGCGGCCCGGCGTTTTTAACCATTGGCGCAGCGCCTTCCAGTCCTGCGCGCGCCCTCCGGCCGGTGGCGTGTAAAAGAGGACGTCCGCCCGGGCGAGGATTTCGGGCATGGCCGAGCGGTCCCATTGTTCGTAGGGCACGTGGTTTTCCGCCAGAAGGGGGCCGAAGGAGGGGCCCTGGTTCACTCCCCAGATCCAGCTGCTCACGTAGTATCCGGGGGAGCGGGTCGAGATGTTGAATACGCGGGTATCCGGACGCCGGATGTTTTCCTCCCGCGCAAAGGTGAAGCCCAGCGCGCCGTTGATCCAGCAACTCCAGCGGTCGTACTGGTCTTTCCGGGCGGGGTCGGTCATGCGCGTCCACGAGGCCTCGGTCCATTCGTTGTGGTAGCCGCGGAGCCCGGCGGCGGCGAGTTCGAAGGCATACAGGTAGTTGATTTCAGGAGACAGGTAATGCTGGCCGTGGCCGCCCTGCCCGAGTTCGAGGATGAGGTTGAATTTTCGTCCGGCGGCGTCCGCGGATTTCACATACATGGGCAGGTTGTGCCAGGCGCCCTTGAGAACGGCGGGGCCGCCGAAATATTCGATGTAGGGGACGCCGCCGTCGACGAGGCGGCACAGGAAAACGAAATCGCCGGCATTGCCCAGATCCTCCGGGTTGAGGGTGTAGCTGTGGGCGCCGCCGCGCGCCCTGGCCTGGCGTCCGAAGCGTTGCGCCTGCCGGAGCCATTCGTAGTGGTAGAGCAATACAAAGAGGCCGAGGTTGCGTTTTTCCGTTTCGTTGCCGCGCGCGGCGTCCTGCTCGGAGACGGGCGCGTAGGCGGCCCATGTTTTCAGGTTCAGGTCGGAGGGGTTCAGACGGAAGCCGTGGTAGTATTCGTAGTAGTCCCAAAAGTGGATCACTCCGCCTTGGGCGAGTTTGCCGGAGAGGCCGGGGAGGATTTTTAGTCCTTCGTCGTTTCCTTGCAGGTCGTCCCGGAAGGCGGCGATGGTGGCGGGGTCGTAGCCCCAGCGTCCGCCCATCCAGGGCCAGACGTAGTCCACTTGTTTGAAGTTGTTCACGCCGAGGGAGGCGGCGTAGTCGATTTCGTCCTTGAGTCCGGCCTGGATCACGGGGTCGGTGGCGAGCACGGCGTTGCTGAAGGATTGCAGTGCTTCGCCGCGCGCGTTGCGTGGCATGCGGTCCGTGGCGAGCAGGTAGTCGGGAACCAGTTGGGCTTTCTGAAACTGGAAAAAAACGCCTTCGGGCAACGCGGGCAACCGCTCGAAAAGGGACAGCGGCGGCGCCCAGACCGGGGCGAGAACAAAATCCCATTGCGGGAAATTTTCCTTCATGAATGCGGCCATCGCGGGGATGGATTCCGCCATGTCGGGTGAGTGGATTTCGTAGCCGCCGAGGCTGATGGTGTCGCGTGCCGGCAGGGGCCGCGCGGGCTGCGTGGCAAGGGGCGTGTCCATGCCGGCGGTCATCATCGGCGCGGAGGTGTCGAGCAGGTCGTGGCGTCCGCCCTTGATGCGGGCGCCTTCCAGTGTCGGCGCGGCGAGGAAGACGAAGGCGTCGGTTCCGGGCGGCGTAGTGCTGATGAATGACACCGCAGTGATCGCCTCGCCGGGTTTCCCGGTGTTTTTGAGGGGAAAGGAGTATTCGCGCCAGCCGCCGTCGCGTTCCGTGATGGCCGCGGTTCCGGTGGTCGCGGCGGCGACGGCGGCGATGGTCGTGGCGGCGGCGAGCGGGAGGGTCCGGGAGGAGCCGTCCGCTTTCCCGATTCTGATGGCGGCCCCGGCAAGGGCACGGGGGGAATCAACCAGTACCGATATTTTGAATACTTCGGCGTTGAGGCCGACGTAGGGCGGGATGACGGGCGAAAAGGGTTTCATGCGCCTGGCGGCGAATTCAACCGTATTCGTCTGCCGGTTACCGCTGGAGTTGCGGAGGTGCAGTTTGAGGACTTTTTGTTGGCCGGCGTGGTTTTGCAGGATTGCGAAATCGGTGTCCGCCGAGGAGAGGCGGTAGCGGACGAGCGTGGCTTGCGCGAAGGTGTCGTCGTCGGGGGAGAGGCTGGTTTTCAGGTCGTCGGGGACGGGGATGTGAATGTCGTCCGCGAGGGGGGGGGAGGGGGGGGGGAGGGTGTCAAGAATGGCGATGGTTTTGATGGAGACTTCGCCCGGATCGGCGCCGGGGTCCAGGCGCAG
>JAISAX010000898.1 GCA_031266495.1 Opitutaceae bacterium | reverse complement strand
GGGATCGGTTGCGGCGGGTCGGTGGCGGGATCGTCGGTGAGCATGGTAAAATAAAATTACTAATTACTAATTACGAATGACGAATGGGATGGAGGTAGCCGGAGGGATCGGGCAATTGGTAATTAGTCATTCGTAATTTGTAATTCCGGTCAGAGGAGCGTGCCGGTGTTGAGGTTGGACCAGAGGGCATCGGCCTCGACGTCCACATCGACGTAGTTTTCCCCGAAGGTGACGTCGCCGGGGATGTTCATGGCGACGAAGACATCGAGCGTATGGACAAGTTCGTTACGCTGGTTGTATTGCTGGAGTTTGAGCCAGCCGCGGACAACGGCGTCGCCTTTGAGCGGGTTATACTGTCCGCCGGGCGCGGGGCTGGCGGGCAGGGTTGGCGCGCTCATGAGCATTTGCCAGACGACGTTGCTCATTTCCATGAGTTTGCCCTTGAGCTTGAGTCCGGTGGTGGTGGTGAGTTTGTCGTGAAGCACGCGCATGCCGGGGGCGGGGGCCTTGAACTCTGTCGTCGTGCTTGTGCTGGAGAGGTTCCAGTCGGCGATGCCGGTGTAGAGCCAGGCGGCGGGGTCGTCGTGGCCGGGCTTGGCGTCGCGGCCGGCGATGCCGCCGGGCGCGGGGAGTGTGAAGGCGGTGCCGGCGGGGGAAAAATACCCGTGGGCGCCGATCATGATGCGTTCTTGTTGCATGGTGTATTGTGTTTGTGGTTACGGGATGGCGGGAGATTACGGGTGCGGAGCGGGGCGGGGCGGAAGCGGGGGCTAGGGGGCGGTGGGGTTGAGGATGGCGGAGCCGGCCGGGGTTTCGTAGTTGATGAGGTAGCATTCGCGGCCGGGGGAGTCCTTCACGTCGTCGGCGGGCACGTCGATGGGGCGCATGGCGGTGGGCACGAGGCAGACGTACGCCATGCCGAGTTGCGGTTTTTCCAGGAGGTGGGCGACCACGCGGTCGGCCATGCGGAGGATGCCGATGTTGTCCGGCCCGCCAAAGGTGGCGTCGTGGCCTTTCTCCGCCCAGTCGCGGTCGGCAATGAGCAGGTCGAAGGTGATGTCTTTTTCGCTGCGGATCGTCCGGCCTTCCCTGACGTTCTCGAAATTCTCGCCGCCGGGCACGATGAGGCACACACGCTGGTCGAGGATGAGCAGGTTTTTCAGCGCCTGCTTGAGGTTTTTGTTGATGTGCATGTCGATCGTCTCGAAGAGCGGGGCGCTCGCGGGGTCGGCGGGATCGATGCGCAGCTTGGCGAGGGCCGTTTTCACGGCCTGCATGATGTCGAGTGTGGCGATGTACACGGGAATTAAGAATTAAGAATTAAGAATTGGATACGATTCCGACTTCCGGTTATCCGGCTTCCGGTGTTCTGGCGGAGCGGGCGGCGCGGATTTCGGCGACGCGGCGGAGGGCGGCTTGCACGGCGGTTTCGGTGACCATCGGGCCGGGGGGGAGGATGGCGGGGTCGGGGCGGTGGCGGGTCTGGCGGACGAGCCAGTACACGACTTCGCCGTCGCGCAGTTCTGTCGCCTTGACCGTGGTTTTTATCGAGCCGTCCTTTTGCTTGCGACGGACGAACTTGATGGCGGTCGAGGCGCGGCGGACGAGCGCGGGACGGAGCGCGCCGTTTTTGTCGAGGACGATGGAGAATCGCAGGTCGTTGAACTCGCGGGCGCGCAGGCCGTAGCCCGCCGGATAATCTTCGTTCGGGAGGGTGAGATACGTCTTGCCGGGGCGGGGCTTGACGACGCCGCCGGGCAGGCCGCCGGAACCGAAGCGGCGGAGGCGTATCCCCGTCTGTGTGACAGAGACGGCCGCTCCCCAGTCTGTCTTGTTGACGGTGACGCTGCGCGCCGCTTGCTGGTAATACGGCACGCGGCCGTGCTTGTGCCGTTCGTTATTGAGGTCAAAGAGCCAGTCGCGGGTGAGTTGGCCGACGGCGCGGCCCATGACCATCGAGAGGTGTTGGCCGCGGATGTCGTCGCCGAGGGCGGCAAGCAGGGGCGAGACTTCGTCACGCTCGAAAACGATCGCCATGCCGGTACTCATGCCGCCTCCTTTTCCGCAAAATGCAGGACGCCGGCCGCGTCGAACGAGGCGAGGCCGCTGTCCTCGATCGCGTCGTGCAGCCATTGCTCGCGGATGGCGGGCCTGGCCTGGAGGTCCTGGGCGAAGCCGTTGCGTTGCGGTGTCAGCGGCGTATCCATTTCCATGAGACCGAGGGCGACGGCTTCCGTGCGGTCGATGTCGCGCAGGTCCATGTTGGAGTGGAACGCGAAGGGCGCCTAGGGGTTGCCGAGGCCATCGGCGAACAGGTCGGGATCGCCGAGGTTTTGCCATACCGGATCGGTCTTGAGAGCGACCATGCGTCCGCTTTTCGCGGGCGGGCCGCCAGCCTTGATCCAGCGGGCGCCCCAGTCGCGCTCGGCTTCCGGGCCGCCCCTGGGTGTGGCGCTACGGAAAAGCTCCTGCGCCGGCCAGGCATCGAGCACATCGGGATCCATGCCTTGTTCGTGCCAGCCCGCGCCGCGGGCCATGTTGACTTGCGTCTCGATGATCGTCTGGCGGCGGATGATGCTGGTGAGGTCCAGCATCGTGCCTTGCTTGCCTTCCGGGGCCTGGTAGCCCTCGGCTTCCAGGCTCTGTTTTACGGCGAGCATTTCGGTGGCGATGTCACTCTCGCCGCGCAGGATCGCATCAATGCCCTCACCGATCTGGCGAAGCACATTGATGTTGGTGAGTGTGGCCGACCAGAGCGCATGTTGCTTGATGCCGCTGTCGAACTGGCGCATGTCGGCCGTCCGGCCCGTGGTGGGCAGGAGCGAGCGGACCGCGAGCGCGTCGCGGGCTTCATCGAATGACATGGGTTCCGGGATCAGCATGGGGGGGGGGGGGGAATTAACAATCAGGAATTAATAATTAATAATTGGATACAGTTTCAGAGGGGGATTTTTTCGTCGGAGCCCCAGAATCCGGGGGCGGTTTCGGGTTGGACGTCGGGTTCGACGGGATCGTCGGGCATGGAGACGAGGAGTTTTTTGTCGCGAAGGCCGATCAGGGTGCTGTGGGCGCGGGCCACGGCATCGGCCTGGTCTTTGGTGAGGTCGATGCCGAGGCGGCCGAGCATGGGCGCGATGACGAGATAACAGGTGTCGGTCTTGAGTTCGGGGGGGATGGCCAGCGGCGTGGCGGATACCCGAGCGGCGGTCGCTTGCGGTCCGCCTGCGGACGGAAGGCGACCGGGTTGCCAACGAGGCAGCGACGTGCTGTGATTTGATAAAAATCCGCTTGAAGTAATTTCGTGTTCAGGTAATCAATGAATCATGAAATCGAGCGCCAAGGAAACCGCCCCGATCAGGACCACGTTCTCGCTCTACGCGAATGACCTCGACATTGTCAGCAAGCTGAGAGGCGAATTGCGGGAGCAGGGGTTGCGTATCGACCGGGTCAAGACGCTGCGCGGACTCGTCCACATCACCGCAGAGTCGGAGCTGCTGGCGCATACCGTCCTTCAGTTCAAGGCCGACGAGGCCAAAAAAGGCCCGCGCGAGGAAGAGATGGTCGATGAGCGGATCAGTGTCATTCTGCCAGCGGAGGACAAGCGGAAGCTGGACAACGTGGTCGATGAACTTGATTTGAAGCGGATCAAGGTGAGCAGCAGTTATGTCTTGCGCGCGCTCATCCGTTCGCTCCCGCCGGTCGCCACGATTCTCAAGCCGCTGACGAAGTTCACGGAAAAGCAGAATGCGATTGCCCGGGAGTTGGCCAACGAAGCGCGGGCGGCCACAAGGGCAGCGAAAGCGGCCTACGCTAAGAAGAAACGCTAGGCCTTTGATGCCTAGGCAGAAAATATGAAAACCAATGTGGAGCAACTTGAGGAAATCCTCTCGCAGGATGACGGCGAGCGGGCACTATGCACCTTCCTCAAGGAGAATCCATATATTCTCAGGGATTCGCTTCAGTATCTTGGAAACCCGTCTCGGGTGATAGCCGAGTTTCCCCTTGGCACCGAATATTACGCTGATTTTGTAGTGATCGCGCCCTTTTCGGGTGCCATCGAAATTAGGTTTATCGAGGTTGAGCCGCCTGCCAGCACATTCTTCAATCGCGACTTCTCTCTAGCACAACGCACAAACAAAGCAGTCGAACAGATTAATAGCTGGAAGATTTACGTGGAGAAGAATCGCCCCCAGCTAATACGCGATTTAGAGCGTTATGCGAAAAAGAAAGACCTAATCAGGGAGCATTCCGAAGACGAGGAACTTACATGCACGGCTGGCTGGAATATTCATAACCCTAGAATGAGCCTTTACTTTAGCTATACGATATTGATGGGACGCAGAAGCTCTTTGACCGATGAAATGCTGGAGAGGAAGGCCTCGTTTGACAAGAACATGGGAGTGTCTCTAGTCTCATGTGATCGACTTATTGGCGGAGCTTCAAAAATAGATTTGAATCCACATATTTATGAAAAATGAAAGCCTGACAAAGTGATGGAGATATCTATTTTCATGGCTGATTCCTAACGTTAGACAAATAACTATGAAACCGCATGAATTAGGACTAAAAGGGAAAGCTCTTCTACGAGTAATCTATACCCAAATCCAATCTGGTCGTTTCGCACAGAATAACAGACGGGCATTTATTTCATACTCGGAGGCGCTCGGAGCGCTAGGTTGTCCACGCCCTGAAGAACTATCTGGCCGAAGGCTACAAGCGGAAGGGCTTACTGAGCTCAATGGGTGGACGATCGCCAACAATTTACCCCATATTTGCGGATTAATCGTAAATAAAAGCACTTGGATCCCTAGCGAAGGTTATCCCGAATCACATGGCTTTCCCGCTGGCACGAATTGGGAGCCGTGGTGGATCGACCAAACTAAGCGATCGATAACATTCGACTGGAGTCCATACATAAAATGAAGAAGGAGCCTAACAAGGCGATACGGCCAGTCCCGGAAGCTGTCACACCTCTTGCTCTTACACGAGACACGCCATCTACCTCCATGGCTGATCTTTCACGTTAGGGAAAATTATGGAACCACCCATTATATCTGCATTAATCAGCGCAGCAGTATCGATAAGTGTTGTGGCGATCAGTCGTTGGGCTTTCTCTCGCAATGACAGGCGCTATACGATATTGGTTATAATCCAAGAGAAACTCTTGACGTTACAGGCTGACCCGCCGTGGGACACAAGCGGAGGAAATATTCATTTCCATCGATTACCCGAGATCGCCAAACCTCTTCAGCCTTATTTTGATCGACTTAGAATGGTCAGTTTCCCCAAGCGCGAATGCCGTGTGCAAAAAGCTTGGAACAAATTTAAGAGCATCGAGGAGGAAGAATATAAGAAAGCCCGTGCCAAAGGGGCTCCGCAATATGACTCCATGACAAAAGAGGAGTTTAAATCTGAAATAGACAAAATATTAAATAAAATTAAAGAAGCCTAACAAGGCGATGCAGCCAGCTCTGGTAAGCGTTACGCCCTGTGCTTACGCACAGATTGATCTTATCCATCAGGTGGTTATCAAGTTGATCGAAGCTCCCGGCCTCCATTTAGGGATTCCGGCCGGGAGCTTCATCCGTTTCTGATGAATCGTTTAAGCACCATCTCAACGGTGTGATGACGGTGGTTGGACTGGCGAATCTGAGCCCGAGTCCGATCTGTCATTCGATTTGTGAGGAGGCGTGAGCCAGGCCCCGGCCGCAATGCCAAGAATGTAACCGATGAGCGTTGCGGGGATCGTGACTCTCAAGTCGATATTGATACTGGCTTCGCCAAGCCGGGCGATCAGAGGAAGCGCCACCGACGCGGCGAACATCATCCAGGTGGCGTGGCCGGCGAAACGGATCTGCCGGAGATTCCGGCGTTTGATTGCCGCCACCGTCTTGAATCCGGTCAGCGCCAAGATCAGGCCATAAATCCCGGCGAAGAGGAGCGTGGCAGTAAGAGCATCCATTGGTCAGATAGACTATTAAGATAAATTTTAGGGAGCCGGATTCCAAATAAAAATACCGAGGCGGGGGCGTTGAAGCCTTCTGGTTTCGTGGCAGGGTAAGCGTTGTGCCGCTGCGATACCTGACCATCGACTTCAATTCGTTCTACGCCTCTGTGGAGCAGCAGGAGCGGCCGGAGTTGCGCGGCAAGCCGGTCGGCGTCGTGCCCGTGATGGCGGAGACGACCGGGTTGGTGGCCGTGAGCCTGGAGGCCAAGGCTGCCGGCCTGAAACGTGGCAGACGGGTGGCCGACGCGCGCCGGCTCTGCCCAGGCATCGAAATCATCAAGGCCCGGCCGGAGGTTTACATCGACTATCACCGGAAACTGAAAGACCTCATCGCCTCGCTCGTGCCAGAGGTCGAGGTGCAGTCGATTGATGAGGTGACGGCTTATCTGGACTCCATGCTGTCGCGCGACGAAGCGGAAAAGCTGGCCTTGAGGATCAAGGTCACCATCAGCCGCGAGGTTGGTCCTTGCCTTCGCAGTTCCATCGGCATCGCGCCCACCTGGCTGCTCGCGAAAGTCGCCTCTGACATGCGGAAGCCCGATGGCCTGGTGATTCTCGACGACGAGGACGTGCCCGGAAAACTCCTGCACCTTGCTCCCGGCGATATTGCCGGCATCGGCTCCAACATCCAGCGCCGCCTTGCCGAGCACGGCATCACCACGATGGCCCAGCTCTACGCCGCCACGATGGCCGAGTTTCGCGGCATCTGGGGTGGCGTGCGTGGCGAACAAATCTGGCGCCTGCTCCATTGCGAAGACCTGCCTTATTTCGAGCAGAAGACCGGGCAGAGCATCGGACACGGCCATGTGCTGCCACCGGCCAAACGGAATCACGCCGACGCGCTCGCCATTCTTCATCGCTTGCTTCAAAAGGCCGCGATGCGCCTGCGCCATTCCCGGCTCTATGCAGGCGCGCTGAGTGTCACGGTGGATTATACCGACGAAACCTCATGGAAGGAGCGGGTGCGTTTTTCGGAAACGCAGGATACGTTGAGGCTCACCCATGTGTTGAACGATCTATGGCGAAAACGCCCAGGAAAGTTCTCGCGCCGAACACCCGTGCGCCTTGATGTTCAACTCACCGACCTGATCGACTTGCGGATGCACACGCCCGATTTGTTCGAGGACCAGACGGAACAGGCACACGGCAAACTCTTCGCGGCCGTCGATCATCTCAACAAGGTGCTGGGCAAAAATACCGTTTATCTCGGCGGTGCCCACGGCGCCACGCAGGACGCACCGATGCGGATCGCCTTTACGCGCATCCCCGAGCCGGAGGTCGAGGAAATCGACCGCAGTTACGCGGGCCGGCTTAAAAAACCGGAAAAGAAACCGGAGTCCACGGAGCCGGAGGCGTGGTGAGGGAGAACTACACCAGGACCGTATTCGAGGATTCGCTTGAACGATCCGGGGCGATCCTGACCGGCGCCGAACGCAGTTATCGGGACAGGAGGCAGCGAAGGAAGTCGATAGCCGGAGTATAAGGTCTGCGCGCAAAGCGGGTCGTGCGCATCTTCGCGATTTTTAGGTGAACTTTCTTTTGTGTAGCTTGAAACCGGACACCAGTTGGCGGACGATGTTTGAATGGTAAACGCAACCGCTGTCAGAATTGGCAAGCGTCGCCCTGCCGCCGTAAAAAAATCACACGGCGGCCCCGGTGAAGGCCCACCATGTTCTCGAAACATGCGATCATACGGCCACGCAGTTTACCGACTTGAAGGACTACATCGAAGAGATGGGGCATGTTTGCGAGCAGGCATATCCGTGCCGACTGATTCGGGACATGTGACGGACGTTTTCTAAGCAAATTATAGCCACCCTTATGGTTGTAACGACGAAGAAAACGATCCCTGCATGGCACTGAAAAAAATCTGTTTCACTTGGCCCACGCCGCCGCTCACCGGAAGCCGCTGGCGGTTGGGCCTGTTCAATATCCAGCGTGCTAACGATCCTGCCCGTCCCCTGCCCAAGGGGGGAGCGGTGCCGGCTTACTGGAAAGCCTATCTCCATCACCATCCCATCCTCAGCGTGCGCGGGCTCTTGCTGTGGGGTTTCGCCTTCGCCCTCTGCACCTACCTGGTTGGCGCGGGTTTTCTCCTGCTCCGCCTTCAGAGCGCCAATCCCTACAACCGCGTCGGCTACCTCGACCTCGTGCTTCCCACCCGCTGGGAAAATCGCACACGCCTGCAAGGCGAGGGCTTCATCCTCCTCGCCCGTGAGCGTCTGAAAGCTGGCCGTTTCAGCGATGGCTTCGGCCTTCTGCGTCTCGGCGTGGGCAAGAACCCCGCCAACTTCACCGCGCGCGGCGAGCTTGCCCGTATCTATGTCGCCCTTCGCCTCCGCCCGCAGGCGGAAAAGCTCCTGCGCGACGGTTTTGCATTCGGCTATCCCGGTCGAGACTACCTTGAAGTCGTCTTCGACCTCGCCGAAGGCTCCGACCACCCCTCCGCCTGGGTCGATCTCTACCGGCTCGCCCGCTCCACGCTCGACGCGCTGCCGCCCGCAGCCCGCCCCGCCGGGGACGCGCGCTGGATCGACCAGCAGACCGTCAAGGCCCTGATGGCGGACTCCCGCTCCGCCGAGGCCATCGCGCTTGTCGCCGGCTACCCGGAGCAGGACTCCTTCCGCCGCACGACCACCATTGTCGGTCGGCTCGAACAGGGCGACGCTCCCGCCGCCGTCAGTCTCGCCCGTGCTTGGACTGCCGAGCAACCTCGCTCGCCGGATGCTTTTTTCCTCCTCGCCCGCGTGCAGCGCGAGGCCTGCGACTTCGCCGGCATGGACGCCACCCTCGTCCGCATCAAGGACGTTTCCCCGACTCGGGCTGCCGCCCTGCTCTACGCCTTGATGCAAAATTTGCTCGCTGGCCGCACCGAACAATCCTGGGCCGTCCTCGAATCGCTCATCTTCCGCTACGGCGCCGACGAGACCTTTTATCCGAGGATTGCACGTATCCTCGTCGAAAGCCGGCTCGAAGGTGGACTGCAACGGCTCGAACGCGAGTTGCGCGAACGCGGTCTGTCCCCTCGTCCCGTGTTGGGGTCTCGGCTCCAAGTCGAGATCGCAGCACGCGACTGGACCGCCGCCTTGGCCACCACCGAGGAGTTGCGGGCCAGTCCCGGCCCACCCTTCACCGAGAGAGAAACTGTCTGGCTCGATACCATGATCCGGCTCGCCAGCGCCTGCTCCGATGCCGGTTCGGGCGTGCAGACCGCTTTGGTCAAGGCCGTCTCCGCCCAGCCTGGCACGGTCCGCCTCTACCAGTTGCTGATCGACGCCCTCGCCGACTCCGGCCGTGGCGACACCGCCGCACGGATACTTACCCTTGCCAACGGGTTTTTCCCTTCCTCTCGCATCCTCGCCGAACGCCGAGCCCGCATCGAGTCCATGCGCGTTCCCGAGCCCGTCGGCCCTGCTCCTGCCGCGAAGGATGACCCCGCCCTCGCCAGTCTTGATGCTCTCACGTCCGAGTATGCCCGGCGCCTCCAGGACAAAGACACGTCCGGCGCGCTCGCTCTCCTCGTCGCGGCTCGCCGTGCCCGGCCTGTCTGGCTTTCCGGCGCGGAGCGCCGGCTCGACGCCCTTGAATTGCCCCTGCGCGCCCGCGGTGGCGACTCCCTTCGCCTCCTGGTGCTTGCGCGGGCCACGCTTGTCAGCGACCCCGGTGCCTCCAATGCCCTCCTTGCCCTTGCCCGCGAGATCTACACCGAAGGCTACCACGATCACGCCTTGCTTCTCATCAAGGATGTCCTTCGCCGCGCCCCCTCCCACGCGGACGCCCTTGCGCAACTCGCCATTTGGGAGCCTCCGGCCCCCAAGCCACCGGTGGACGTTCAGCCCTGACGCAGTGTTTCCGCCTCCCGCTGCGGGATGCAGCAGGAAATCTGGCGAGCACATAGTCGCTCTGGAGTGCGCCCAGCGTCACAACCTCGGCCATGTGCGAGGCGGTCGATTGGCATCCTGCCTATGCACAGCGCGCGAGGCTTATTCAAGGCGTGACATTCAACATAGGTATGTCGCCCTGGGGCAGAATACGAATCGCGCTTATGATTCGCCCCTCACCATCCGCAGGCAAGTAGCCGGCCAACGAAACGGGTTTGTCTCCTACGCGAGGCCATGGCAGGTTGCCCGTCGTCTCGGCTGAATCCAGCTCGATGGTCGCGCCCAGCCTGGTTACGCTTTCCGGCAAACGCGCCTCATCCACCATGCCGTTCCCCAGCATGGCGGCATCAAGCGTGGATGCATTGGTGAGAATGGCACCGTCCGCATCTACGGTCAGCGTTCGGTTCGCAGACCCGGAAGACTGGATCGTTACATTGTTCATCCTGATCGTTCCCAATGTGGGGTTCAATTCTATGCCGGTATTGGGGCCACCCGATGGGGAATACAAAACGAGCGCATTATCACTTCCGCCCAAATCCATGATCGCGGCGTTGCGGGACTCCAGGGTAGCCAAGCGTGTATAACGTGTCGTTTTTTTCTCAGCGGGCAGGGATGTTGTGCGATACCAAGTGAAGTAACGGGCGGCCGTCTCAACCGTGCCTGAAGCGGGGCCTGTTGATGCGTCAAGGTGGAACGCTACTCCCGAACGCGGAACCCCTGTGTTCAGGCGAATGGAAAACAGCCAATCCGCCGAGGAGGGGCCGCTATCCACGCGCTTGGTCAAACTCAGTTGTGAAGGTTGAAATGCGCCGATCGTGTAAGAACGTGTTTAAAATTAAATCAAATGGGATAAATGCATAACTTATTGCTATACATGATAATATTTTCGGCCGAAAAATATGCATTTTCTTGATATTTTTCCAGACAAAATCATGATTTCCGAATTATGCATGAGGCTTATCCAAGTGATATAAGTATCGAACAATTCAATTTGATCCGGGGACTTTTGG
>JAISAX010000553.1 GCA_031266495.1 Opitutaceae bacterium | reverse complement strand
CTTCGGGCTGCGGGCTGCGGGCTGCGGGCTGCGGGCTGCGGGCTGCGGGCTGCGGGCTGCGGGCTGCGGGCTGCGGTTATTATATTAACTCCAACCACCGCATTGTCAAGCACTTTTATGACTTTTTTCGCATTCTTTTTCACGCACGGTTCCCCCGCTTTGGGCGGTACGGAATGGGCGTGGCGGTCGGTCGTCATATGGCGCAGCGTCGTAATAAAGACGCTTACCTTACCCGGGTTCCGCACAGCGCGGTAGTCAGGTAAACACCTGAATTTTGCCCTTTTTTCCGTTTTTTTTCGAGGGAAGAGGGACGTGATGGGCAAAACGGGATGAAATGAGGGGGCAGAGAGGCAACGGTTGCGGGCCACCCGGGTTTGGCGTTTGGCGGTAAACGTGCATGCCTCTCCGTCTTGCGGCCATGCAACTGCGCGTTGAGCATCTTCACCCTCAGCTCCAGTCTCACCCTCTCCGCCTTCTCCGCCTCCGGCTCCGTCGCCAATCTCGTGCGACCAAGGTTGAGAGTTGTTTTTTTGCGTATGATTCCCCTATGGCGCGGCGACGTCAGGGTCAGGACAGGATTAGCGAAAATTAGCGAAGATCAGCGGTCTCCATCATGCTGGTCCCGTGGCTCAGTACCTGTAAGGAACCGCTAATCCTCGCTACTCTTCGCTAATCCGATCCCGCCCTCCCGCCTTCCCCGCCTCCCGCCCTCCCGCCCTCCCGGTTTTACGGTGGGAGAAATCTGTAAAACTATCCTCTCCCTGAATACTCTGGCTGCGGCTCCGCCGCTCCAGGTCCTTCGCGGTTCATTTTCAGAACCTCCCATCAGAATCATGGCGACCTTCGGCTAATTTTTCGGTCAGGTCGATTTTTTACTTGATCATGGAAGATTTAAGTAAAACATAAACGAAATTTACTAAATATCTCACTCAAACACCCAAACACCCGAACACCATTTCCCCGTTCCGCACAGTGCCCGCCGTTTCAGTCGCCCGATCTGTCATGCTGCCCTTACGCTCCAACAACTGCCTCACGGAAACCGCTCCGATGTCACCCCTCCGCCGATCACAAAAAACCGGGCGTTGGCAACGAACGGGAGAAATCAGTCAAAATCTTCCAGGTGTTGCCAACGCCCGGACCCTTTCCCCGCCTTCTGATACACCCGGTTCCATCCCTCCCCCCCTCGTCATGATTATTCCACGACTTGCTTTTACTTGCGGGAGACGGAGCTGTGCTCCGTCTCCCGCAAGGGCTTCACGTGAAGCCCTTCGTCCCGCCTCCGCCTTTACGCTGATCGAGTTGCTGACCGTCATTGCGATCATCGGCATCCTTGCCGGCATCATGATCCCCACGGTTGGAAAGGTGCGCCAGTCCGCTGCCGACGCCCAGTGCAAGACCGCCCTCCGCCAATGGGGCATGGCGATCCAGCTCTACATTGACGACAACAAGGGTCGCCTCCCCGGCCCCTGCACCGTCGGCCAGGCCCGCAACCTCACCATCCTCCCCGAAGACTACGCCAGGGGGAACCGCTCCCTGTGGAGTTTTCTGGCCCCCTACGCCAGCCTCAAAAACAGCAACACGACAAAATTGCCCGACGCTTTCATCTGCACCGCGTGGCTCCGCAAAACCGCCAAACCCGACGAGGACGCCGTCTATTACCTGCGCCTCCCCGGCGATGCCAACAGCTTCCCCTGGGGCTGGTCCAACGGCCAGACACCGGCGAATCCACAACTCTACACCACGGTCATCAACACCCCGAAATACCACGACCGCCCCGCCCTCATCGACCTCGATGCCGAACTCGAATCCGGCTTCAAGGGCAAGGCCCCCGACACCCCCGTCCACGGCAACCACCGCAACGTGCTTCGCTACAACTGGAGCGTCCACTCCGTGCCCCTCGACTTCGCCCCCGCCATCAGCCCGCCGTGACCTCCCGTCGCCTCCCCCCCCCCCCCACCACACACACACACCACCACACACACCACCATCACACACATCACGATCCTCTCACCCGCAACCAACAACCAACCAACCACACAAACATCCAGCAATCCACTACGTAACATGAAAACAGATACAAAAATCCGTCTCCTGACCAGCCGCGCCGTGCTCTTCGGTTCGCTCCTCATCCTCTCCGTTTCCGTCCACGCGGCGGAAACCGAAGTCTTCAAGACATCCTTCGAGGCCACCGGCTCTCCCGCCTGGGCCAGCGACGCCATTCTCACCTCCACCGCCGTAAACGGCTGGATCGGCAACGACAACGGCACCACCCTCCTCGGCAGAATCACCGACACCCAGGCGAACACCGGTTCGCAAAGCCTGCGACTCTACGACAACATCAATGGCAACTCCGCCTCCGCCCGGTACGACCTTGGCGACACCCTCACGCAAGGATACATCGAATTCTCCATCAAGCAGGCAAGCGGGGGTAATTTTTATATCTATCTTTCGGATACAGGAACGGATGCCACCAATTTTTATCTCTCCCTGTCGAACGCCCGCGTCGTCAACCTGAATGGCCAGGCCTCGGCCACGCCCGACACCTCCACCTACACGGTGACCGGCTGGAACACATTCCGGATTTATTTTGACGAAACCACCAACACCGCCTCCGTCTCCCTGAACGGCACGAGCATCGTCAGCATAGCGACCGGTGATGCCGACGCCACAAAATGGCAGGTCGGCAAAATCAGGCTTCAGGCAGGCGCATCAGCCAGCCAGAACACAGGGGCCTGGTTCGACGACATCAGGATCGTGAACACCGCCACGCCCATTCCACCCATTCCCGAACCATCGACCCACGCCATCCTTGCAGGACTCGGCACTCTCGTTCTGGCGCTGGCGCGCGGCTGGCGTCGCCAACGTTAATCGCCAACGTTAATCAGCCCGAACCGTGCCCCCCACCCCCCCCCCCCCCCCCGCGCGACGAAGCCATCACACTCCTTCCGCATCCAACCTCCCGCCTCCCGCCTCCCGCCTCCCGCATCCAGCCACCAACCACCCACCGCCCGCCGCCCGCCTTATGAAAACCCTCCCACTCCTCACCTTCCCGCGCCTCACCATCCCCTTGCTCTCCATGCTTCCCATGCTCCTTGCGAGTCCACTGGCCGCCCGGACCCTCGACCTCCCCAACCCCGGCTTTGAAGAAGGCGCCGACGGCCTCGCCCGCTGGACCGCCCCCGCCGCGGACGGCGGCATGAGCACCGCCACCCCCGAGGCAGCGCGCACCGGCAAACGCGGCCTCCTCGTTCATGACGCCAGCTCCGGGACCGGCAGCAGCCTCGCCTCGGCAAAAATCCCCGTCACACCCGGAACCGGTTGCGAACTCGCCTTCCATGCCCGCCTCTCCGATGGCGGCGGACTGGGCGTGTATCTCGTTTTTCACGACAAGAACGGAAAACCCGCCATCCCCGTTGACCGCCATGTCCGCTCCCTGCGCGCCGTCAGCAACACCTGGCAACCGCACACCCTCGCCGCCATCGTTCCGGAGAAAGCCGCCACCGCCTCCATCTGGATACACTCCTACGCCGCCGCCACCCTCATCGCGCACCTCGACGACTTCACCCTCTCGACCATCCCCGCCGCCACCATCCGCGAACAGGAAAAACGCGCCACCGCCGCCACCGCCGCCACCGCCGCTGCCACCGCCGCCAAAGCCGCCCCCAGGGAAAACGGCTACCTCGGCCTGCCCGATTTTCCAAAACCCGCCCCCGAAAAAACCTTTGCCAGCCTCAAGCTGCTCCAGCCCGGCGGTTCCCCCCTGCGCACGCCCGTCGAAGACTGGGACGGCGCGCGCCGCCGCGTCAAGACCGACCCCCGATGGGCCGCCTGGCTGAAAGAAAAACAGGCGACCACCGACGCCTGGATCGCCCGCCACCGCGACCGCGCCGAATGGCAAGCCGGATACTGGCACAACTTCGTCAGCCCCGAAGACGGCTCCTTCCTCATCTGGACCGAAGACATCCCCGGCGAGCAGACCGACCACCTCAACAGCACAACCGGCCATCGCGTCGAACTGACGCCCGACATCATCGGCGGCTGGATATTCGGCCTGCGCAAACGCCACATCGGGCAAATGGTCGAGTCCGCCAACCTCTGGCGGCTCACCCGGGACCCGCGCTACGCCGAATGGACCTGCGCCCAGCTTGATTTTTACGCCGACAACTACCCCCGCTGGCCCCTCCGCAAAAACGGCACCGCCCGCCTCGGCTGCCAAAGCCTGGAAGACGCCACCTGGCTCGCCCCCCTCGTTGACTCCGCCCGCCTCGTGTTTGACTACGCAGGCGAAACACGCCGCCAGGCATGGTTTGACAAACTCCTCGAACCGCAGGCGGAGCTTCTGGGAAAATCCCACCATTACATTCACAACATCTCCACCTGGCACCGCGCCTCCGCCGCGCAAGTCGCCCTGCTCTACAAGGACGAAGCCCTCTGGACGCGAGCCGTGGACGGCCCCTACGGCGTCCGCGAGCAAATCCGCCGCGGCGTCACCAGCGATTATATCTGGTACGAACAAGCGATGGGTTACAACGGCTACATCACGGTGGCCATGCGCCCGCTCCTGACCCTCGCCGGGCTAACGGGCAAAGGCGAGCGCCTGCGGGACGAAGCCGCCATCGTCCAAAACCTCCTCCTCGCCCCCGCCGCCCTCCGGTTCCCCGACGGCACCATCCCCAACCCTGCCGACGCCCA
>JAISAX010000506.1 GCA_031266495.1 Opitutaceae bacterium | reverse complement strand
CCCCCCCGCCCCCCCCCCCCCCCCCCCGCCGGCCTGGGCGCCGGGGGCTGGCGATGGCGCGAGGCGTATGGTGATCGTGCCGCCGTCGGGCATGGCTTGCGTGGAATTGAGCAGGACGTTAAGCAACACCTGCTGGATCTGGCCCTTGTTGACATCGACCGGGAGCGGATGCGGAGGCAGTTCCATGCGAAGGGCGATCTTGCCTTGGGCGAGCTTGAGGCGGATGAGGACAATCGTGTCCTCGATGATTTCGGCGAGGTTCCAGCGGGAGTGCAGGCTGGTGGGGGCCCTGGCGAGCGTGAGGACTCGCGAGACGATCTCTTCGAGCTGGTCGAGTTTTTCGCCGATGACGCGCACGTCGGTGCGGCGCGGGTCGCCCTCCGGAAAATCGAGACCGAGGTAGCCGAAGAGGAGTTTGATGACGGTGAGCGGGTTGCGGATCTCGTGCGCGATCTCGGCGGCGAGGAGGCCGAGCGTGGTGAGCTGTTCGTTCTTGCGGAGGGATTCCTCGCTCCGGAACACGCGTGAGTAGAGGCGCGAGTTTTGCAACGACACGGCGGCGAGGCTGCCGAAGGCGGCGAGGAGGCGTTTTTCGTCGTTGTTGAAGCGGTGGACCTGATCGGTGAACACGGCGAGCACGCCGACGATTTCCTGCTCGTAAAACATCGGCACCGCCAGCATCGAGCGCAGCGCGCGGTCGCGCGGGAGGTCCACGACGTCGAGAAATTCGGGCGACTGGATGTTGGCGAACTCGACATGCTTGCGCGTGTGCAGGACCGCGGTGACGAGGCACGCCTCGGCCGGCAGTTCCCCGGTCGGCAGCGGCGCCGGGCCGGGTGCGACGGGGCGGGCGGCGGGCATCGGCAACTCCGCCGCCGCCGCATCGCTCGTGAAGGAAGCCAGGGCGATCACGCCGCGCGCCGGGTAGTACAGGTAAAGCGCGCTGGCGCAGGTGCCGAGGATCTTGCGGGCGTCGCGCGTGATCGTGTCGTGCAGTTCCTGCGGTTCCAGCTTGGTGACGAGCGCCTGGCCGGCGGCGACGAGCGCCTCGAGTTGCCGGGCCTTGCCTTGCAGGTGGGAGAGCTGCCACACGCGCAGGAGCACGCAGGTGGCCTCGTCGGCGAGGCGGACAAGTTCGTCGAGATGGGCTTGGGTAAAAGTGCCGGGAGCGTCGCTGTCGAGGTTGATGACGCCGAGCACTTGGCCGTTTTCCTGGACGAGGGGCGCGGTCATCTCGCTGCGCACTTCCGGGCGCACCGGGATGTAGCGGGGGTCGGCGCGCACGTCGGGGACGAGTTGCGGGCGTCCGTGAAACGCCACCCAGCCGGTGATCCCCTGCCCCAGGCGCAGGACAACCTCGTCGATATCCGCCGGCATGCCCTGATGGACGTCGATCTCGAGTTTGCCGGTGTCGGGGTTGAGCAGGGAGATCGTGCCGGCCGAGGCACCGAAGTACCCGATGACGATGCCGAGGATGGCGCGCATCGTCTCGCCCGGATCGGTGGCGCGCGCCCCGAGCGCGCTGATGCGCTGCAACGCGGCGGTGAATCCGGCGGAAGGGACAGGCGGGGGAAGAGGAGAAGAGGAGGCGGTGTCTGTCATTTGAAATTTCGGATTTCGGGATTTCGGATTTTGAAATCTCAAATTTGAGATTTGAAATCGCCGCAGCCGTCAGGCGGAGGCCTCAGGCGGAGGCCTCAGCGCGCCCGCGCGAGCGCGCCGAGGCCGACGGCGAGCAGGGCGAGATTGGGCAGGATCGCCGCCTGGAGCGGAGGCACCGCGTCGCGCGCGCCGAGCGCGGTGGCGATTTTCAGTATCAGGAAATACAGCACGAACAGGCCGATCGATTTCGACACGCCGACGGCCGGGTTCACCCGCACGCCGCCGACCGCGAACGGCACCGCGATGGCGATGATGATCAGCGGGCTCAGCGCCTCCGCCTGCAAGCCGTAGTAGCGCATCGCATACAGGTTGACCTTCGGGTGGTTTTCCTCTCGATAAAACTCCAGCACGCGCCGCAACTGGAACACCGAGAGGTCGTCGGGCTTGAGGCCGAACACCGTCATCAACTCCGGGTCGTCCGTCCAGCCGGCGCGCCGGAGCCGTTCGAAAGGGGCGTTCGTCACGGTCTCGCCGCCGCGCTCCGGATCGAGCGTGATCTCGCGCCCGTTGCGGAACTGCCAGGCGCCGGTCGCGTCGCCGTCGAACCAGGCCTCGCCGGCGAGCAGACGCGCCTGCTCGCGGCCCTTCGCGTCGAGCTCCACGACGGACACGCCGTAGCCGTGCCGGGTGAATTCGCTGTAGCGGTTGAAAAACCACATCCGGCGCTCCTTCTGGTTATGAAACGAGACATTGAACCGCAGCCCCACGCGCTCCGCGCTCCCTTCCTGCGAAGCCTGCTGGCGGAAACGCATGCTGTCGTAGGCCACGCGGCTGGCCTCCACCGACCACGGCACCACCGTGGCGTTGAGCACCCAGACCAGCCCGCAGAACAGCACGCCGGAAACCCAGATCCCGCGCGTGATGCGAAACAGCCCGAGCCCGGCGGCGCGCATGGCGGTGATTTCGTTGGTGTAGTGCAGCCGCCCGAGCGAATAGAGCAGCGACACCAGCAACACGATCGGGAACACCGTCGCGAAAAACCCGGGGATCTTGACCGTGAAATAATACGCCAGGTCGTCGAGCCTCGCGCCCGCCGCGAGCAGGTCCTCAAGGTCGCTGTACAGCGAATGCATGAGCAGCAGCCCGACCGTCGCCGCCAAGGCGATGCCGAGGATCGAAAACCATTCGCGAAGCACGTGCCGGTCGAGGAGAGTCACGCCCGCAAGCAAGGGGAGGCTGGCGCGGCGATGCAAGGCAGGAGCGCCGGCCCGGCAAACTGCCTCCCCCCCCCCGCCCGCGCCCGCCCCTCCCCCGGCTTACCGTTTTTTCGCGATTTCCATTTCCACAAGCACGGGACGGTGATCCGACAAAAAACTGCGCACGACCTCGCTGCGCGTCACCCGCTGCTGCTCCGGCACGAGCACAAAATCGAGCAACCGGCTCGGCAGCGGTGACGGGAACGTCCGTTTGCCGTCCGCCGGATGCAGCGCGTAACCCCCGAAATGATCCATCTGCGAAAGCAGGCTGGAGGTCGCATCCTGCGGCGAATCGGCGGCGTTGAAATCGCCACACACCACGGGAGGCATCGCCCAGCCCGGCCCGGTGGTCTGCTCGCGCGCCTCCAGGTAATCGAAAACCTTGTCCACCTGGTCCAGCCGGTGGCGGCGCGACCGGTAATGCAGGTGCAGGTTGACCACCGGCACGCGCTGCCCGCCGACATCGACCTCCGCGAAAAGAAACCCCTTTTCGCCGACCTTGCGCTGGCCGAACGGCATCGTTTCCCACTCCACGATCGGATGCCGCGAAAGGATGGCGTTGCCGTAATTGAGATTAAAAAGTCCCTCGCGCCGGTTGTGCACGCCGAAGACCGCGTGGGGAAACCGCCCGGCGCGGCGCAGCAGTTCGAGGTGATCAAAATTCCCCGCCCAGCGGGAATTCTCGTCGATTTCCTGCAAGGCCACGATGTCTGGTTTCAGGGTGGCGAGGAGGCAGGAAATTTTGAGGAGATTGCGCCGCACCTGACGTCGTGACGCCAGCCCCTGGATCGGCACAAGCCCGCGACCATGAGCGATATTGTAGGTGACGATCCGGAGCGGTTGCATATGTGTCGGTTAAAGCGCGAAACCGGGCACCATGCCCAAATCCGCAGCGCAGTAAAACGGAAAGGAGCCGGGGGTGCCGGGGGATTTTCGATTCTCGATTGGGGAGCTGCCGCTCCCGTTGGCTTCTGGCGCGGCAGCGCCTTCAATCGAAAATCGGGAATCGAAAATCGAAAATCCCTCCCCCCCCCCCCCATTGGCCCTTGTCGCACCGCCTTGCGTCCGCATTGTCCTGTGGCTTTCAGAAAAATGTCATCCGACCGACCCATTTCCACGCTCTTTCCCGAACACCGCCCGCTGCGCTCGCTGGAGTTTTTCCCTCCGCGCGACGACGCCGGGGTCGAATCGCTCCGTGCCGCCGCCACCGCGCTGCGCAAGGTGCCATGGGATTTCGTATCCGTGACCTACGGCGCTGGCGGCTCCACCCGCCAGCGCACCACCCAGGTCAGCCGCATCCTCAAGGACAAATTCGGCTTCACCGTGATGCCGCACCTCACCTGCGTCGGCCACACCCGTGCCGAACTCGACGATCTCGCCGACCGGCTCCATGCCGACGGTTTCCGCAACATCATGGCCCTCCGCGGCGACCCCCCCAAAGGCGACACCGCCTTCACACCCGCGCCCGACGGCCTGCGCCACGCCAACGAACTCGTCGCCCTGCTCAGGCAGCGCCATCCCGACTTCTGCCTCGGCGTCGCCGGGTATCCGGAAAAACACCCCGAAGCCGCCACCTTTGAGGCCGACCTCGACGCACTCAAACACAAGATCGACGCCGGTGCGGCGTTCGTCACCACCCAGCTCTTTTTCGACAACGCCATCTATGCGCGCTTCGTCGAAAAATGCCAGGCGCGCGGCATTCGCGTGCCGATCATACCCGGCATCATGCCGGTGCTTTCGATCAAACAGATCCAGCGCATCGCCACGCTCTCCGGCACCCGGCTGCCCGCCGCGCTCTCCCGCCGGCTCGAAGTCGCCTCCGAAAATCCCGACGTCGTCGAGGTGATCGGCATCGACTGGGCGCTCGACCAGATTCGCGGCCTGCTGGCGCTCGGCGCACCCGGCTACCACCTCTACATCCTCAACCGCGCCAAAAGCGCCCTCGCCCTCGCCGCCGGCCTGGCGGCCTGAGGCGGCGGTCAGGAAGATCATCGGCAGGAGAAGCAAGGGCGTATTGCTTCTTTCATGACCGGTTTCCGGTCACGCGAGGTCGAGTCGATCCGGAGTCAACGCTCCACCACGACGTCGTCGCCCAGGAGCCCCGCATCGAGGCCGGCGCGCAGCAATTCATAGCGCAGGACCGCCAGCGCGAGGTGCGCGGAGCCGGAGCGGTTGCTGTAGATTGCCCAGGGATCGCACCGCGCCTCCTGGCCGGGCGCGGGGCCGCTCACGAAAAACCCGTCGCGATAGTAGCGCTCCAGCGCCGCCGTCACATAGGGCGCGGCCTTGTCCAGAAAAACGCTGTCACCGGTCGCCTGATACAACCAGGTGAAGGCGAGGAGCGGCAGTGCGATTTCCCTCGCCTGCCCGTTGCGCCCGGAAGCCTCCGGCCGGGAAAAAGCCTCGCCCATCACATCGAGCACCTTGCGCAGCTCGGGCAGCCGGGTCTCGCGGTAGCACCAGGCCAGCGTGGCGAAGACTTGATGAAACCGGGTGGAGCGCCAGATCGCGTGGTCCGGCGTCGATTCCGCCGCCGTTCCTCCCGGCTTTCCCGTATCGATGTTGATGACCCGATAAAATCCGCCGTCCGCCGACAGGCCATAACGGGCATACGCCCTCAGGAAGGCTTCCGCCTGACGGCGAAACACGACGCCCTTTTCCTCGCCAAGCTCGTCCGCCACGTAGAGCAGGAAAGCCACGTAGCTGCGCCAGGGCTCCAGCCCGTAGGAAAGCCGCGAGGCCGGCGTGTCGAAGGCATTGCGCTTGCTCCCGCGCTCGCCCGAGGACGGCGGGATGTCCGTTTCCTTGCCGCGATGATCCCAGTAATAACCGGCCAACCCCCGCGCCCACTCCAGGTAACGTGCCTCGCCCGTGCGCGCATGAAGGAACGCCCAGCCGTGCAGGTAAACCCCGGCGGAACTGGGCAGCGAAAGCGCCGGCGCCGGGGGCGGCGTGCCCGGCGGCAACGGAAGCGGATAATGGCGATTGAACGCGTAGCCGGTCTCCGGCTGGACCAGGTGCGCGTGAAACGTCCCGATCTCGGCGGTCGTCGCCCGCGGATCGAGCGCGAACATCTCCGGCCACAACAGCCGGCTGCTGCGCATCTCGTGAAAGTTTCCCCGGGGACGGTCCTCCAGCACATCCCACAACAAATGGTCGCCGCCCGGCAACACGAGCCGGTCGCCGCGCACCACCTGTCCCACCGGGATCGCGTGCACATGGGCGAGCAGCCAGGCGAGGTTGTCCTCGACCGCCTGCGCGTAACGGGGATCGCCAGTGATCGCCGAAAGCCCTTGCAGCAGACGGAGCAACCCCGTGTCGAAGTGGAAATTGCTCCCCGTGCGGGAGCCTCCCATCCGTCGGGTCGCCTCCAGATGCCACACGCCCGTGCCCGGCTCCGGAAGGGAGCGCGTGCGCACGTCGAGCTGGTTGACGAAGAGCGGACTATGGACGGAGCCGTAGTGATCCCGTCCATACGCCAGCATGTTTCCGGCGAACGTGGCCACAGCCTGGAAGGCCGCGGAATCCGCCAGCCCCTCCCCCCCCCCCCGTCCCGCGCCAGGGAACGGCGACCGCGACCCTGGCGTCCGGCGAGGTTGCGACCCCTGCCGCCTGGAGCGCGGCGCAGACAAGTCCGCATCCCGCCAACCGGACGGCTCTGGCACTGACCCTGTTTGCAACGATGTTCATTGAAAGGCGTTGTCCGGGATTGTCCGTATCACTTCGAGGCAAGTTTGCGGCGGCGGAGCAGCCATCCGGACGCCGCCGCGCCGCCCATGAGCAGCGCCACGCCGGAAGGCTCGGGGATGGCGGGCAGGGCTTGCAGCCGGATAGCGTTCAGGGCCGGCTGGCCCAACGCTTCGGCATAAATCCGGAAGTCGCTGAAGTCGCCCGAAGGGGAACGGTTTTGGGAGGTCGAGGCGGTTCCGCCCAGCCGGAATTCCGCGGAGTTTTTATTGATCGTAGTGGCGGAGGAAAGACCGGTGGTCGTGCCGGCCACGGTCAACGCGGAGGCGGCGCTCGTCGCGGTATCACCGGTATAAAACGTCACCGTGCCGGTGCTCGCGGTGCGCGTGATGGCGACGAATACCCATCCGCCCGAGGCGTCGAACGCGTCAGAGACCGCGTTCTGTGAACTCGCGTCGGGACTCTTGAGATTAAGGGTCAGCGTCATTTTTGACAAATCCGTACTGGTGGCGAGCAGGTCCAGCCACCCCGCGGCGTTGTCGGTGCCTCGCGTGCTGAAAATCCGGTCCGTGGTGGCGCTGATCGCGGACAGATCCATCCAGAAGGTGATCGTGAAGTCGCCCAATCCCTCAAGTTTTCCGACAGCGCCGGCGCCGGCGGAAACATAGCTGCCGGACGAGTCGTTCACACGCCAGGCGTATCCGGAACCGGACGGTGTATCCGTCGTCCATGACGAGCCGGCTCCGACAAACGTGCCGTTGGCCGGAGCCGCCGCGCTGTCGGCAACGGTCGTTCCGGAACCTTCATCCAGCTTGTAGTGCAACAAAAGCGCTCCCCGTGAAGAGGCGCTGGAAGCGACGAGCGTCGCCAGGAGAAACAGCAAGGCAGGAATGCGTGATTTTGTTCGGATTGGCATAACAGATTTGAATTTTAATCTGCTAAATTTAATCCTTGTCAATGCCTGTTTTTTTATTTTTCATCGTATTTACCATCGAATTACTTTCTCGCCATATTACCTTCGGGATTTCCCGATATTTTTTTCCAGACTGAATTTTTCCGGTTTTTCAATTTGCCTCCTCTTGTAAAATTTATCATTTTAAAAATATGAGAATCGAAGACATGCCTTCCAACTCCCGATCACTGACCTCGCCCTCTTCCCGAACCGCCGTCTCGATGGAAAAATTTCTCCGGCTGCTGTTGTTGCGCGGCACGGCCACCCGGCAGGAAATCGGGAGGCACAGCGGCTTTTCGTCGGCCTCCGTCACGCTCGGCTCCCAGTGGCTTCTGGAAAACGACATCCTCCGCAAATCCACCATTCGCGTCGCCAGTTCCAAGCGCCCCGTCGAGCAACTCGCCCTGCGCACGCTTCCGTGGTCGCTGCTTGCCATGCGCCTCTCGGCCACCGGCGTCCTGTCCGATCTCCTCGACTCGACCGGCGAGGTGATCGAGTCGTTCGACCGAGAGATTCCCGATCGCTCGCAGGCTGCCATCTTCGCGGCAATCGGCGAGGAGCTGCGCGTGGCACAGAGCCGTGGCGAGGAAACCGGCAAGCCTGTCCTCGGCCTCGTCCTCAGCGTGGACGGTCTGGTTTCGGAGCCAGAGGCCGGCATCATTTTCCACCTCAACGGGCTGGCCGGGTGGGTGCCTTGCGCGCCCAAGGCCATGCACCCGGCGATGACCGGCATGCAACCCGTTATTCACTGGACCCGGATTGTCTGCAAACTCCACGGCCTCGCCCGGCAACTCGGAACCGACGACAGCATCGCCTATTTCGAGGTCCTGCCGCGTGATCTCCATTTCGCCACCATGCATCGGGGAGTCGTCACGCGGGGCCGCCTCGGCACCTCCGGCGACTTCCTTCACCAGACGGTGCAGGCGAGCGGTCCGGCCTGTTTCTGCGGACGTCCCGGCTGCCTCGACGCGCGGCTTCGCGCAGGCAAGGCCTCGTCCGCGATGATCTACAGCGCCATCCAGCGCCTGCTCGAACAGAGACAGATCCGGCACGTAGGAATCGAATGGCGTGATGCTCCCGCCTCCGTGAAGGAGGCCTTTCGCGGCGCACCCTTGCATACTGTTGTATCTGTTTCCGAAGGACATGAAACCGAACGTCAGGGGCTGGCCTTGCTCGGCACCGAGGCCGCTTTGCTTCATCTGGTCGATCGTCTGCAACAGCAAGGTTGAGACAGACCTTTTCTTCCTGCTTTTCCCGCACCTCCCGCACCTCCCGCATCTCCCGAACCTCCTGCACCCATGCACATCCATAAACGGCAAACAACCGATCCCGTTCACCGGTCCGGCAATCGCCCAACCGGCTTCACCTTGGTCGAACTGCTCACGGTCATCACCATCATCGGCATTCTGGCCGCTATCCTCATCCCCACTGTCGGCAAGGTGCGTCGCGCCGCGGATCGTGCCGGTTGCGCCGCGCACCTGCGCAATCTGCACACCTTCATCAGCCTCTACGCCGCCGACCACAAAGAGCGCCTGCCGACAGCCAAGGCGGATAGCAGAGTGCCAGAGCTTTACTGGCGCCGGGCCATACTCCCCTACATGAATTTCCCCGCCGATGGCGCCGATCACGTCTATCGCACCCCCGGTCTGGTATGCCGTCCCGTGAAACGCCTCGTCGAGGTGGCCAATCCGGGCAAGGGCGACATCGCCTCTTACGGGTTCAATATCCACCTCCAGGTCAATGTGCTGACGACGTTCCCGCTTTCCGGCATCAAGACGCCTTCACGCACGCTCATGGCCTCCGAAGCCTGGCTGAAGAGCGGCGGTCTTCCCATGGAGCACTTCCAGCCCTCCAACATCGAAACCTACGCAACCACTCCAGGAGGCGATTATCATGACGGGGCGCAAAACATCCTGTTCGCCGACGGCCATGTGGAGATTTTCCGCAACATTCTCCGCATCACCCGACCTCCGTTTTCAGTCGGTTCCGGGCAAGACATCTGGACGCCGTAGCCCTCCCCCCCCCCCCCTCCCCGCTGACGCGGGGAAATTAAGAATTAAGAATTAAGAACTGAAGTAACGCGAAGCCGGAGCCGGAGCGGCGGCATTCCTGCCGCTCCGTTTTCCTCCCATGTCCTCAACCTTTTCCCGTATCGCCGCCCGCGACCGTATTCCTTTCGGGCAAAAACTCGCCTTCGCCGCGGGCGTCAACACGGACTATGTGTCCAACGGCCTCTTGAAGAGCATGCTGCTCATGCCGTTTTTCAACATCGGCATGGGCATGAATCCGGCCGTCATCGGAGCGGTGCTCATGATCTTCCGCGCGTGGGATGCGATCACCGATCCCGTCATGGGCAACATCTCCGACAACACCCGCACGCGATGGGGACGCCGTCGCCCGTTCATGTTTTCCGGGGCGATTGCCACGGCCGCGGCGTATCCGTTATTTTGGTACATGCCGGCGGCGTGGGAGCCCGCGGCCAAGGCCGTCTGGCTGACCCTCACCGGCGTGCTTTTCTATTCCTGCTTCACGCTCTGGTCGATGCCCTACTACAGCATGCAACTGGAGCTTACTCCCGACTATGACGAACGCACCCGTCTGGCCGCCTGGATGGCGCTCTTCGGAAAACTCTTCTGGCTGTGCGCCGGCTGGTTTTTCGTGCTCGTCATGCTGCTCGGCTCGCTCGCCACCGGCGCGCCCGGCGCGCTCGAAGGGAAAAGCGGTTTTGTCCGCGATGTCCTTGCCGGCATCCAGCCCTGGCTTGCCTCGTTCGCCAGTCCGGCCGAGGGCGAAAAACCGATCGTGGCGGGCATGCGCATCGCGTGCTGGCTGATCGTGGCCGCCATCCTCGTCTTCGGTATGCTGCCCGCCCTCTTCGTCAGGGAGCGTTATTACAGGGCCGAGGCCCGGAAGCAGCCGCGCGATCCCTTCTGGCAAAGCCTGCGCGAATCGTTCCGCAACGTCCCCCTCTGGCTGCTCATCGGCACCTCGTTTTTCCTGACCCTCGGCACGGCATCGGTCACCAGCCTCGGGCAGTATATGAATTTCTACTACGTCAACCACGGCGACCTCGACAAGGCGGCGGTGATTGGCGGCGTGAAGATGACCACCACGGTCATTGTCGGCATCGCGTGCCTGCCTTTGCTGACAAAGCTCGGCGAACGTTTCGACAAGCGCTCCGTTGTCACCGGCATGCTTGCGTGCAGCATGTTCGGGCACCTGCTCAACTATGTGTGCCTGACGCCGGATTACCCGTATCTGCAGATCGTGCCGGCCGTCTTCGAATCCTGCGGGCTCGGCGCGATCTGGATGTTCCTCCCCTCGATGAAAGGGGACGTGGCCGACTACGACGAAATGTCTTCCCTGCGCCGTCGTGAAGGATCGATCAACGCATTCTATTCCTGGTTCGTAAAGGTGGCGGCAACCATCTCGCTCGGCATCGGCGGCCTGGTTCTGCAAGTCTCCGGTTTCGATGCAAAACTCGCCGGCCAGCCTCCGGAAGTGCTCGGGCGGATGTTCGCGATGTACCTCGTTCTCCCGGTTGTGATCTGGTGCCTGGCCCTGGCGCTGGTCCGGTTTTATCCGCTGACCCGGGCCCGGGCGGAACAGATTCGTGACGAACTCGAAGCGCGGCGCGGAAAAATCTGATCCTTCCGGAACGCTCCCGATCCGGTCTGCGACTCCGCCTCCTGCGCGGTCAGCGCGGGGAGGCACATCATGATTACTGTCAGTAAAAACAGGATACCAATGTTCATCGAAGGAGTAGCTTTGCACTCCGAGTTGGCGGCTGGGTTTGGGTTGGTTTTGACTCATGGACGGGAATGTTTCGTGCGAGAGCGGGGGGAGGCGGTCAGACTTTGGACCAGTCGTAAACGACACCGGTGTAAGTGTCTTTTTGATTGGCGAGCCCGCCGTAAACCGTCTGGCAATCGGCGGGAGAGGCGATTTGCGTGAGCAACGGCTTCACCTTGAGACGTCCGTCGGCGAGCAGGCGGAGAATCTGATCGATGTTGCGTTCGATGGAGTGTTTGACAAAGCCGAGGGGGTCATCGGAAACCGGATACCGCCATTCGAGCGCCCCCTTCACCGTGGCCTGCGGGCTGCACAGGTGCAACTGGCTGAGGAACGGCGTGATGTTTGTCGTGTGCGCCGCGCGGGGACTGCCGAGAAGAATGATTTCGCCAAACCTGGCGCAAACCGTCGGGGCTGTTTCGACCACAACGGCAGTCAAACCCGTGGCATCGACCACGGTGCCGCACATGCGCCCGCCCGTGATGGCGGCGACGCGCTCGCGCAAATCCGCGCCAGGCGCAAAGGTGTGCGGGATGCCGCAGGCACGGGCCTGTTCACGGCGTTTCCCTGAAAGATCGATGCCGATGACTTCGCATCCGCTGAGGGCGAAGAGTTGCGCGGCGAGGTTGCCGACGAGACCGAGACCGATCACAGCGACGAAGTCGCCCAGTTCCGCCTCGGAGACGCGGACCGAAGTGATGGCCACCGAGGCCATGCGTGCGAATGTCGCCTCGGCAGGATCAAGGTTTTCGGGGACGGGGGCGAGAATGTGGTGCGACTTGGCCATGCCGGCATGCTTGCCAAAAGTGAAGACGCGCTGGCCTTCCTTTATGGTATCGGGCAACGAATTGCCATTTGATCCGCATCTTGCGACGCGGCCCACGGAGCCGTAGCCGGGGACGAAGGGCAACGGAGCCCAGCTTTCGGTGCCGGCGAGGCAGGCCAGTTCCGTGCCCGCGCTGGCAATGCTGAACTCGGTTTCGATGAGCACGTCGGCAGGCGTCCCGCGTATCTTGTCGAGCGAGGCGACGTCCATTTCCCGGAGCACGGCCTGTCCGGGCATTGTGAATACGATTTCCTTGAAAGGGGGTTTCATGCAGGCGCCCATCTTATCAGGGCGCCTGTTCTTTTGTCTTTGGCAATGGCTACTATTGTTGGGCAAAAATTATCCGCCTGCGAAGGTAAAACAAGGAAGACTCCGAAAAAGAAGTTGTTGATTTTAAGAAAATTAAGCAGGAACGAGCGGTAAGCATCCCAGGTTGTTCTTTGTTCTCTTCGTTGCCTTCTGTTCAATTTTCAGAACCTCCCTATGGACTGATTCTCGGCGCATGGAGCATGCGGAAATCGGTTGGAGAAATCCTGCGTTTTTGGCGAAAAACCCGACTGAAGGTGTGCAGGTCGGGAAACCCGATCTGGTCTGCGATTTGCGAACAGTTGGTCGTGGTGCGGAGCAGGAGTTTTTCCGCCTCTTTCAGGCGGTACTCCGTCAGATAGGAGATGACGGAGCGCCCCATGTGGTTTTTGAAAATTCGGCAAAGATAGTTGGGCGTAACCCCGGCCGCCTTGCTGATTTCACCCAGGGCAAGGTCCGGGCGAACGTGGTTTTCTTGCAGGAATTGCACGGCATTGCTTACCTCTGGCCATCCGGTGGCGGACGTTTTTTCCGAAGGGCGCGCGTGTTGTTCATTCTGCAAACAGAGGCCCAGGATGGCTGCCATCAGTCCCCCCATTTCGATCTGTTGATTGGCCGAGGGAAGGGTGTCGAGGGGGAGTTGCTGCCAGATGCGAATGATATGATCGAACCACATGCGGATTGGTTTACGTGCCTTTGGCTGCAAGGTCAGTACGGGCGAAAAATCCGCGCCCGCATACAATTCCGGCAGGATGAAATGCACCACATCCTGCAACAGCGGGCCACCGTTTACCGGACGCACGATGTGGAGTTGCCGTGGAGGCAGCAAGACGGAGTCGCCCACGGAGACACCCCAGACACGTCCCCCCATTTCGAATGTGCACTCTCCCTTTATGATGTAGTGCCATATCCATTCTTCATCGATGAAGGACGATTGGTTAAATGGTACCCTGTTATGACGGACATCGCGAATTTCTGGCAGGTGTTTCATGGGGTGCCGGGATGTTGGGTGATCAGAATCAGGAACGAAAGGAAGGCGTGTCGATTCTTTCCGCCCCTTCACTCCACGTACCGCTGCAACACCGTCAGCAGATCACGCAGCTTTTTTTTCGCCGCCGCCGGATCCCCTGTGCCCTCGATACAATGCTCCATGTGCGACTGGATCAGCTTTTCCGAAAGCGCCTTGAGCGCGCGCCGGGCCGAGACGAGCTGCATGAGCACGTCGGCGCAATCGTAGTCCTCCTCCAGCATGCGCTCCACCGCCCCGAGTTGGCCGGTGACCTTGCGCAGGCGGATCGATAGCGCCTTGATGTCCTGAGGTGGATGCGTTTCGCGGGAACCTGACATGCCGCGAATCCTGGCACAGGCACAGTCCGTACGCGAGTCAATAAATTCATTGTTGCCATATGGGGGGAGGGGGCATAGCCTATATGACATGACGGCAGACAATTCCGACAGGAAAAACCACCCGCATTCGCAGGACCGGTGCCAGTGCGCAGGCCGCCCCCACAAGGAAAAACATGCCGGTGGCTTGTCCGCTTCGTCTCCGTCCGGCCACGACCATCCGCATGATCACGCGCACGGCGAATGCTGCGATCATCACCACGGACATGGTCATGAGTACGACCACGACAAGGCTTGCAACCACGGCCACACCCATGATGTCGGCTGCGACCACGAGGCAGGCGGCGCCTGGCGTACGCCCGGCCTCATCGCCTCCGGCCTCTGCGTGACGGCGGCGCTCGCACTCGAATGGGGGCACATCGGCCCGGCGGGGGCCGTAACCGTCGTCGGAGCGGCGGGCATCGTCACAGGAGGTTGGTGCCTGCTCCCCGGCGCGTGGCAGGCCCTGCGCCGGTTGCGACCCACCATTCCGTTGCTCGTCGTCCTCGCCACCGTTGGCGCGGCCATCATTGGCCAGTGGTCGGAAGCCGCCACCGTCGTGTTTCTTTTCGGCGTCGCGGAGTGGCTCGAAGGCTGGGCCGACCGGCGCTCGCAGCGCGCCGCCAGGGCGCTGCTCGAAATCGCGCCCGACTCCGCCCGCATCCGCACTCCGGACAACCGCGCCGAGGAAGTTCCCACCGCCGACGTGCCCATTGATGCCATCGTGCTCGTGCGCGGCGGCGAACGCATCCCGCTCGACGGCGTTGTGACCGCCGGACGTTCTTCGGTCAACCAGGCGCCCGTCACCGGCGAATCCATCCCCGTGGACAAGCAGCCCGGCGACACGGTGTTTGCCGGCGCCATCAACAGCGAAGGCTTGCTGGAAGTGCGGGTAACCAAAGTCGTCGGCGACACCATCCTCGCCAGAATCATCCGGCTCGTGCAGGAAGCGCAGGCGCAGCGCGCCCCCACGCAACGGTTCGTCGATGTATTCGCCCGTCATTACACGCCATGGGTCACTCTCCTCGCCCTGCTCGTCTTTCTCGTGCCGCCGCTGCTCGCCGGAGGCGCCTGGACCGTCTGGCTCTACCGCGCCTGCGTGTTGTTGCTGATCGCCTGCCCGTGCGCGCTGGTCATTTCGACGCCGGTCGGTATCGTTGCGGGGCTGACCTCTCTCGCCCGGCGCGGCGTGCTCGTCAAAGGAGGCGCGCACCTCGAAACCATCGGACGCCTGCGGGCGCTCGCGTTCGACAAGACCGGCACCCTCACCGAAGGCAAACCGCGCGTGCTCGACATCGTTGCCCTGCCCGGCGCGAATCCCCCCGAAGTGTTGCGCCTCGCCGCCGCCATCGACGAGCACTCCACCCATCCACTGGCGCAAGCCATCGTGGAGCGCGCCCGCGCAGACGGCATCACCTGGCCGCAAGCGGAAGCCTGCCGCGCACAACCGGGACGCGGAGCCGAAGCCATCGTGGCGGACCGCCCCGCCTTTGTCGGCAACCATCGTCTCGCCCATGAACTCGGCGTCTGCACGCCGGAGTTGGAAGCGCGCCTCGAAGAGATCGAAAACCGCGGCCAGTCCGTGGTGGTCGTCGGCGAACGTCCTGCCAACGGCACTACCGGTCGCGTACTTGGGGTGCTCGCGCTCGGCGACGCGCTGCGGACGGAGGCGAAACCGGCTGTTGCCGCGCTTCACGCTGCCGGCGTCCGGCACCTTGTAATGCTGAGCGGCGACAACCAGCGAACCGTCGATGCCATCGCCCGCGAGGCCGGGATCGACGAGGCCCGCGGCGGCCTGTTGCCCGAGGACAAGGTGGCGGGCATCACGGCACTGCGGGAGCGGCACGGCATCGCCGGCATGGTTGGCGACGGCATCAACGACGCCCCGGCGATGGCCGCGGCCAGCGTGAGCATCGCGATGGGAGCAGCCGGCACGGATGCCGCCATCGAGACAGCCGACATCGCCCTGATGAAAGACGACCTCGGGAAAATCGCCGACGCCGTGCGCACCGGACGCCGGACGCTCGCCATCATCCGTTTCAACATCACCTTTGCTCTCGGCCTGAAGGCGCTGTTTCTGGCGATGACGCTTTTCGGCATCGCCAGCCTGTGGCTAGCCATCCTTGCCGACACCGGCGCCACGCTGCTTGTAGTTGCCAATTCGTTACGACTGCTGGCGCGCGGGAAGACGTAGCGGCAGGTGTCTCTGCCTGCCGGACGAGGCGCGCGCCAGCGCCTCACCCCTTGCCCCTCCGCGTCCCTCGTCCCCTCTTCTCTCCCCCCCCCCCTCTCTCTCTGAACCGGGCGACGCTTCGCATACCGGAGGTAGGGGCTTCGCTTGCGAAGCCCGCGAAGACCTTGGGGCATTGCCACTCTTCGCAACTACGTCCGGCGTGCGCGGGCGTCGCAAGCGACGCCCCTACCTCCGGTATGCGCAACATCAAGTCACGCGGGCCGCCAGACTACAGCGCGCCTGACTGACGATAGTCCCGATGCAGCGCCGCGATGCAGCGCCGCTTCTCTTGTCCGATACGATACGCCATCTTTTGCATGGATCCCTTGTCTGGATATGTACCTCTTTCGAAAAGTCCGTTTGTTGATAACGAACAAGTTGCGTGGCAAAAATCCTCAAAACCCCGTTCTATCTTCCTGATGACGGAAACCGGGGTAAATTTTCACCTGTATCAAATTCACATTACTTCACTCTACGCATTCGCCATGAAAAACACCTGTAAAATCATATCTGTTCGCAGCGTCCTCGCTGCATTGACCAGCCTCGTGCTGCCGGCGCTCCCGGCCCGTGCCACTGTCATCGCCTCCGACACGTTCTCGATTACTGACGACCGTCCGGCCGGCACCTATATCTTCAAGCCCGCCTGGACCAGCGATGAGAGTGCCGCCGTCAAGGGAACCACCGAAACCGGCGCCGACATCGTCACCTCTCTCACCTACAACAGTACCATCGGCCAGGACAAACGCGGCTGGATTCTGGCCGGCAATGCGGAAAACGGCTACGCCGCCCTCGCTGGCAGCGCCAGCGCCACTTCGCTTGCCCTGCCGTTCAACTTCAACACCTGGGCGCAATACGGCGACGTCGCCACATGGGAACTCCGCCTCAAGTCCCTGAAACCCGCCAGCGGCGATTACTCGATTCGTATCTCGTTTTACACTCCCGGAGACGTGATGGCGGGCAATGCCTACAACGCCCTTGTCTCCCTCTTTATCAATCCCCTCAGCAACGAATGGAGCCTCCGTTCCAAAAACGCCATTGTGAAGGACAGCAAGGGCGAGGAAGTCAAAGGCCTGTTGAGCGACGCGCTTGGCGCAGACTACTCCACCAATATCTTTTACACCTACTCCATCAGTTACAACAACAGCACCAATACCGTCACCGACGTAAGCATCAACGGCAACACCGTCGTCTCCAACTACGTCTTTGAAACCTCACCCGGCGCCATCGGCAACGTCGGCTTTTTCGGCCAGTGGGTAGACGGCAACACGCAAATCGATTCCCTCACCCTCTCCGTCAATCCTGTCCCTGCGCCCTCGCCGCCCGTTCCCGAACCCGCCGCCGCCGCGCTTGTCACGGCCCTGGGCGTATTTGGTGCGATCGGCATCCTGCGCCTCCGTAACCGCCGCTGAAACCTCCGCAGCAAACGCGGACTCTCCTCCCCCCCCCCCAGCCACTGCCGATCATGAAACACCATGCCCGCACCCGCGCCTTCACGCTGGTCGAACTGCTCACGGTTGTAGCGATCATCGGGATACTCGCCGGTATCCTGATTCCCGTGACGGCAGGCGTCCGCAGGAAAGCTCGCGACGCAAGCTGCCTTTCCAACCTCCGCCAGTTCGGCACCGCACTCCATCTCTACGCCGCGGACCACCGGGACCGCTTCCCGATCCTCGAATATGGCGGCTCCGGCGAGACAAAGGAGGGCGACATCGCGCTCGGACGTTACCTCTTCCCCAACATAACGAACGACAACACGCTCTACAGCACCGTCAGGACGAAGATAACCTGCCCGGTCAAAACGCCGGGCGACTCCGCGCACTCCTGGGGATACGGCTTCACCTCGTATCTCTCGTACAGGTCAGGCAACTCAAGTTACGGCGTCCCCTGTTCGACGGTCACGGACCCGGCCAATCACATCTACGCCTGTTGCATGGCGAACGGCGGACGCTGGATCGACCACAACGTCCTCGGCACCAAGACCGGCGACCTGCGCCAGGCCGTGCCCAAACCGCACAGCGGGCGCGTCGGCTGGCTATTCGTTGACGGTCATGCAAAGCTTGAAAAAGTCAGCAAAATCACGAGAGCGCAAATCACCCGCCACAGCCCGTATCCAACAGGCGGTTACAGCTACAAGGCGTCCGACGAAACCACCTTCGTTGGCGACCCCGCCTGGGATCAGTGAAAAGCCGAAACTACGCGCACGGGCTTCACGTAGGGGCTTCACTTGCGAAGCCCGCGCCGCGCCAGCCGGACGAACCCACAGACACCTCCTCACGGGCTTCGCAAGCGAAGCCCCTGCAATCGATCCACGTAACATCAGATTCTTAATTCTTAATTCTTAATTTTTCTCCCCCCCCCCCGCACAG
>JAISAX010000440.1 GCA_031266495.1 Opitutaceae bacterium | reverse complement strand
AAACACCACCCATACGGCACCCCCCCCCCCCCCCCCCCCCCCCCCCCCCCGCGCCCCCGCAGCCACCGCCGCTTGTTGCCCGATTTTCCATGAAATCGCGATATGGACTCCTTTTCCGCGTGAGCCTGATATTCCTGGCACTGTCCGGAATGGTGCTGATCACCCGCGGCGCGCCCGGTTCAGTCCGGGAAGAGCTTCCCGCCGGCACATGGCGTATCCAGCCAGCCACCACGGAAAAAATTCCACCACGGACGGACGATTGGGGAACCGTCACCGCCTTTGACGCCGTGCGGCGCGGATGGGCCAACCCCGCCTTTCCCGTCCACGCGGACGGCGCCACATGGGCGAACACAAAACGCTCCGGCATCGATTCGCTCTGGTATGAAACCGGGTTCGCCACGCCCGACGGCTGGCCGGGACCGGATGGCGGACGCGTGTTCCTCGAATTTGACGGCTTCAATGGCGACCTGATCGTCTTCCTCAACGACATCCGTATTGGAGAAATACTTGCGCCATCCGGAGGCGAGGTGGAGATCACCCGCGCGCTTCGTCCGGCAAAAACTTCCGGGCCAGCAGCCAATGTGCTCCGGGTGTTCAACACCCGCAACTACACCGGTATCTCGCGCGGAGCGGAAAAGGATTTGCCCCGCGGCATCGCGCGCCAGGGAGCCGGGAGGGAACCCCTGTCACCAGGCACCCGGCCGCTCGGCCTCACCGCGCCGGTCAGGCTGGTTCACCGTCCGGCCCTCGCCATTACCGACGTGTTCGTCATCCCGTCGTGGCGAAACAGGACGCTCACCCTGGAGATCGAGGTCGATGCCGGCGTGCCCGCACACGATGTTAAACTCGCCGCCGCTGTTTTCGACGAAAAGGGTCGTCACGTGTTGTCCCTGGCAAGCGAGCATCCCGTCTCCGTGTCTTCCGGGCGCGCCGCGCATACCCTCTCGGCCACCTGGGCGAACCCCGTCCCTTGGGAAATCGACCAGCCCTGGCTGCACCGGGTCGAGGTCAGGCTGGAGCGAAACACAAAAGTCGTGGATGTATTCCCTCCGGTGACCTTCGGTTTCCGGGAGGTCTGGACCGAGGGACGGGAACTGATGCTCAACGGACACCCCATCCGCCTGCGCATGACTGATCTCTACGGAGCCAGTGCCAACGCCCTCCCGTTTTACCGCCTGATGGGTTACAATGCCGGCCAGATACAGCCCCATCCCAACCTCTGGTGGCGCGACTGGCATGACGCGGCCACCTTCGACACGGCACTGCTCGACGAGGCCGACCGGCAGGGATTCGCCCTCACGCTTCCGGCCCCCGGTATCAGTTTTCTTGGCACGGAATTGCCGCGAAGCGAAACACTGCGCCAGGCCTACGAAGCCGAGGTGCGCGGGCACGCGCGCAAGTACCGCAACCACCCCTCCATCCTGGCCTGGACTATCGGCATGAACGCCTGGAATCCCCGTTCCAACATCCATGCCGGCACGCTGGGACGCCGTGAACGGGAACCGCTTCACGAAAAGGCGCAAACCATCGTGACGGCCTGGCGCCTCGCGAAAAAGGCGGACCCGACCCGTCTGGTCTTCTCCCATGCGGACGGCAGCCTTGGCGACATTTCCAGCGCCAACGTCTATCTCAACTTCGCTCCGTTGCAGGAGCGCGAGGAGTGGCCGATAGCCTGGGCGCGCGACGGCGACATGCCGTATTCGGCGGTTGAATTCGGACCGCCCTACACGGCCAATTTCTGGAAGGAGAAACAATTCCTGCTTACCGAATACATCGCCATGTATCTGGGTGAATCCGCCTACGAACAGGAAACGGAAAAAGGGTTGACCGCGATCGTCGGACTCGGCCTGGCCAATACGCGCCGGCACGGCGCGTGGGACCACAACGCCACGGGCGTCAATGTGGGCACCCTGTTCCCGGCGTATTGGCAATTTCAGGATCTCTTCGTCAACCGGACCAACCGCGCCTGGCGCGCCTGGGGCGTCAATGGCGGATGGGTGCACTGGCTGCTCGATACCGGTTACGGCGATCCTCCCGGTCCCCGGCGCGGCTTCACCGGGCGCTACCGGCATCTCCCCGCGCCCGTGACGGAGAGGCCGGACTGGGCCAATCCAAACTTCGACATCCATGCCCGTTCCAACCAGCCCTTTCTCGCTTACATCGCGGGCGGAGCCGACACCGGCGCGCACACCGACAAAACCCATGCCTTTTTTGCCGGGGAAAAATTCCGGAAACAGGTCGCCCTCATCTGGGACGGCGCCGTACCGAAAACCGTGGATATTGCCTGGGCAATGAACGTGGGCGAACGCACAGTCGCCAGCGGTCGCATTTTCCGAACGCTTTCAGCGGGCGAAATCAGCTTTGTCCCGCTCGAACTCGCCGCTCCGTCAACCGATGAAAGGCTGGACGCATCCCTGTCCATCGGGGTGACGGAAGCAGGTCGCGAAATCGCCGCCGACATGTTCCCTTTTCAGGTGTTTCCCGCGTTGGCCGGCACACCCGTCAGTGTCGCGAAAATGGCGTTGCACGACCCCGAGGGGAAAAGCGCTCCGTGGCTGCGTCGGCTCGGAATCGTCCCGACTCCGTGGACTCCCGGCTCCCTGCTCGACGGTATCGACGTTCTCATTATCGGACGCGAGGCGCTCAGGCCGGGGGACACGCTGCCCTATGGCCCGGCGGACATCGCGCGCGGCCTCCGCGTCGTCCTGCTGGAGCAACAGCCGGCAGTGTGGGAGATGCTCGGCTTCGAGAGCATCGAGACGTTGCCTCGCCACACCTTTGCCGCCGGTCCCGGCAGCCCGATTCTGGAAGGGTTGCAACCCGCCGACCTGATCAACTGGCGGGGATCTCCCGATCTGTTGCCGGAAGGCCGGCAGGTGCGCACGTACGACACCGTCCGCGCGCCTCGCTGGACCAACCGCCATGCCGTCGCCTCGGTCGCGTTGAAAATACCCGAGGTCGCCGGCTTCACGCCGATCCTTAAAACCGGGTTCGATCTGGCCTGGTCGCCGCTGCTGGAGTGGCGGCACGGGCGCGGCTGCGTCTGGTTCAGCACGCTCGATCTGGGCAACAGGGTCGGGGACGATCCGGCTGCGACCCGGCTGGCCGCCAATCTGGTGCGATTTGTTGCGGAAGCGCCGCGCGTGACCACACGCCGGGTGTATTATCGCGGCAATACGGAGGGCGCCGACTTGCTGCGCCGGTTACAGGTGGCCGTGGAGACCGGCGATTTTCCGAGAACGTCCATAACGGATACATTGCTGGTGTTGGGCAAGGGCGGCTCCGTGCCCGACAAGAAGGACCTGGCGCGTTTTATCGAAAACGGAGGAACGGTGATGCACCTGCCGCGTGAGGCGGACACCTTGCGTGAAAGCGGCCATGCCGTCGAGACGCGGCGTATCCATCGTGCAGAGGGAGGAACGGGAATCTCGCCCGTGACGCGGGCCATCGGCCCCGAATTGTTGCGCTGGCGCGACGCCCTCGACGTGACGACCTTCACCGCCGCTGGCCAGCCTCCCGGTGCCGCAGTGCTCGCCGGGGGCATCCTTCTGGAACGCAGGAGCGGGGCGGGCCGCGAGGTGGCCTTGCAGGTCTCGCCTGAACCGCTTCGGAACCGTTATGCGGATGAACCGGAGAAGCGGGAGGCCGTCCAGTTGAGCGTATCCAGTTTGCACCGACTGACGGCGCAAATCCTGACCAACCTCGGAGCTTCGCCATCGTCCGCACTGGCCGGGCGCGCTTGTCACATCGGGCGGCTCAGCGTCTGGCAACCGGTCGGAAGCTGGAACGTACTCGGCCCTTGGCGGACCGGAACCACCGATCCGGAGACCCGGCTCGCCAGGGTGTGGCCAGGGGAGGAGGACGCCATCGCCGGAGACGACAACCCCAACACCCGGTATCCCGGCCCCGACGGCCCGCTCGACTGGCGGCGTGTCTTGCAGGCGGGCGAACGCGGGTTCATCGACTTCGCTCGCGATCTTGGGGCCGGGGAAAACTCCGTCGTTTATGCCCAGCGCCGGATCGAGTCGGACAAGAACCGGGTGGTGCGTATGCGCTTCGGTGTGGACTACGCATTCAGGGTTTGGGTCAACGGACGTGTTATCCTGACGGTGGACGCGGCGCACGGTGTGCCCCGGCCCGGAGCATTCCTCGTCGATGTGCCGCTGCGTCGGGGCGAAAACGTAATCGCCATAAAAGCGTTGCCCGGTTCCAAGGGATTCGGCTTCTGGGCCGAGATGAATTTCGACGCGGGCAGCGCCGCGCCGGTCGTCGGCGTGGACGCGAGCGGGAGTGCAGGCGGGAGCGGACCTGTCGGCTACTACCAACCGCTGTTCCGTCCGTTCGATCCGTATCAGTTTTTCTATTGGTAACCGCAATCTCTCCTTCCTCCTCC